>DJTQ01000351.1:735-8629 GCA_002439285.1 Paenibacillaceae bacterium UBA6304 | reverse complement strand
TGCGCGGCCGGATGCCCTGATGGTGAATATTTGCTTGGCAAGCTGCCGGTCATTATGAAGCAGGGTAAAGTGTACCTGAAACAAGATGATGGAACGGAAGGCGGTCTGGCAGGCAGTTCCCTTACGATGATCGAAGCTTTGGCTAATGCAGTTAAGTTTACGGGGATGGACATTGCGGATCTTGTTCCCGCATTAACGATCCATCCTGCTGCACAAATTGGCGTTAACACCTCCAAGGGGACCATTGAGCTAGGCAAAGATGCAGACCTGATTCTAGTGAATGAGCATTTTAAAGTGCTTCGAACTTTTGTGCAAGGCTATCAGGTCTATGCTTGCGAGGACATGGACTGATGCTTTGAAGATGTGGAACGGAAGAGGAGGGAGCTTCTATGAAATATGCAGCCGGAGTTGATGTTGGCGGTACTAATATGGAGTGCGGCATAGTGGATGAACTCGGCCATGTCCTCATTAAAAGGAAATATCCAACTCATCCTGAAAGAGGCGCGGACGCTATTCTAGAGAGTATTGCTTTAGCGCTCGTACAGCTCCGCGAAGAAGTTAAAATTGCCGCTAATGATATCGAAGTCATCGGTTTAGGGATTCCGGGACTTGTTGATCCCGAAGCAGGTATTAGTCTGCGGGCCGTTAATCTGAACTGGAATCAAGTTCCTGTGGCGGCTAAGCTCATGGAACTTACAGGTAAGCCGGTCTTTATAGATAACGACGTACGCATGTATGTATACGGAGAAGCGGTTGCAGGTGCCGGCCGCGGTTATGATTACGTCTACGGAATTACAATCGGTACGGGCTTGGCGGCCGCGTTTGTACAACGCGGAGAGATACATCGTGGACACCGCTTCATGGCGGGGGAGATCGGGCATGTGCCCCTCGATCATGTGAGCTTTGCTTGTGGCTGTGGGAGAACGGGCTGTCTTGAGACGATCGTATCTGCAACGGGTATTGCAAAGCAAGCTCAGACGCGAATAGAACAAGGTGAAGGAAGTGTACTTAGCGAGTGGTTTACTGATGTGAAGGACATCCGCTCAAGCGATGTTTCCAGAGCTTGTCTAGCAGGTGACGATCTGTCACGGGATGTACTTGATCAAACGGGACGCGAACTCGGGCGTGCACTGGCTTGGGTTGTACCCACTCTCTCGCCCGATGTGATTGTGATCGGTGGAGGTGGCGCCTTAGCGGGCGAACTTATCTTTAAACCGATGAAAGATGAACTCCATCAGCGGTTGCTTCAGGATTATCGCCATCATTTTGACATCAAGAGCGCGGAGCTTAGTGACACTGCCGGAATTATTGGAAGTGCGCTTTGGGCACTGCATCAACATAGACAAGGTTAAGAGATTAGCATTTATATCATCAACTATAGCCGGTTTATCTGGCACAACATACTCTAGGAGGAACTTATCATGTCACTTATCTCATCCACGGAAATGCTGCAAATCGCCCGGAAAAATAAATACGCTGTCGGTGCTTTTAATGTTCATACCTTGGAAATGCTTCAAGCAGTTGTTGAAGCGGCCGTTGAAACTCAGTCTCCGCTCATTATTCAGTCCACAGTCGGAACGGTTAAACATCTAGGTCCTGATTATATCGCTGAAGCTGCTAAGGTGGCTGCTGATCGTACCGGACTTCCCATTGCCTTGCATTTGGACCATTGCACCGATTTCTCGACGATTGTTCAGTGTATCCGTGCAGGTTATACGTCGGTTATGATCGACGCTTCCATGTTTCCGTTTGAAGAGAATGTGGAACGCACGCTTAAAGTAATGGAAATTGCTCGGGCCGCAGGGGTCAACGTGGAAGCGGAACTTGGTAAAGTGGGCGGCGTTGAGGATGATATCGTCGTGGCGGAACATGAAGCGATGCTTGCAGACCCTGAAGATTGCAGATTGTTCATTGAACGTACGGGAGTGCCTACCTTGGCGCCAGCAATCGGTACGGCCCATGGTATCTATAAAGGGGAGCCGAACATCGATTTTGATCGCATTGCAAAAATTGCTGAGACTGTTGATGTTCCGTTGGTTCTTCATGGCGGTTCGGGAATTCCGGCTGAGCAAGTAAGGAAGGCAGTAGCTCTGGGGATGTCCAAAATGAACGTTGCTACGGAATTACGGATCGCGTTCTCGAATGCGATTAAGGATGTATTCGCCACTAATGTGGAGGAGAATGACCCTCGTAAATATATGGTTCCTGCAAAAGAAGCTGTGAAGCGTCTTGCGATGGAGAAAATGGAACTTTGCGGATGCGTCGGAAAAGCCGGCGATCACCGATGATTACAACGTTCACGCTTAATGCGGCCATAGATAAACGTATAGTTCGTTCATAATCCTGCAATCGACTTCAGCCTACTTGCAAATTAGTCTTCCATCCTCCAATATTAGGATTAGGAAAGACGGGTTGTGATAAAAGGAGAGAGTTATGGAATATTCAAAGGGCGAGCTGCGTAGATTGAAAGCTCTGGAACTCATTAAATTGCACGGAAAAATATCCATCCAAGAAATCGTTGAAGCTATCGGCTGTTCGGAAGCTACCGCAAGACGTGATCTGGATTTGCTAGAAAAGTCAGGGCAAATTATTCGTACCATCGGAGGAGCCGTCTATGAAGGTGCGCTCATGCAGACGGTATCCGAATTGCCTTTTGACGATAAGCGTTTTTTCCAGCGTCAGGGTAAAGAAAGAATTGCCGAAGTAGCCGCGAAACTGGTGGAAGAAGGCGATATCGTATGCCTAACGGGTGGAACGACGACGTTCTTCATTGCCAGGGCTTTGAAGAAGCATCGTAATATTACGATCGTCACCAATGCCGTTAATATTGCCGCTGAATTAGCCGATGCGGATGGTGTCCAGGTGGTTGTGATCGGCGGCGTCATGCGTGCCAAGAGCTATGAGCTTAGCGGGCCGCTTGCTGAAAGTGTCATTGACAAGATCAACGTCACCAAGATGTTTCTTGGAATAGACGGTGTGTCTTTGGGCCATGGATTTACTATGCATTCCGAGCTGGAGGCTCGCATTGCCCAACTTCTGATTGAACGTTCGAGCGAAGTGTACGCCGTCTTCGACGAAAGTAAGCTTGAGAAAAGCGCGCTATTCACGATTATCCCTTTGCATCGGGCGACGGGAGTTATTACGGACAAGCAGCCGGAGGGCTGGTTTGAAGAAGCATGTAAAGAGCAGCAGATTGCTGTTTATACAACGGTTGAGGATGTTGTTTAACAATCCTAAATAATAGACAGGTCGCCTGTCTACTGAAGTGCACCCCCAATGTTAGATTGAATCTAACATTGGGGGTGTTGTTTTTTTTGATGTGATACAATGAGGAAACAGTCGACGGTATCCATTAAGGAGGTCCTTGTTATGGCAATGGATCGAGAAAAGCTTCAAGACATACTTAATAAGGCTAATCGGCGAGCTCGTCAACAAGCTAAGCAATCTGGAGCATCCCTGTATTATATAAAAAATAACAAACGTATTCGCGAAGATGCAAAGGGCAATAAATTTGAAATTTTATTCGATTCTACAGGAAAGCGGATGGAGCGGGAATGTTTTGAGGATTGATAAAGATAAGCCTGTCATGACGGTGGATGTACAGATGCATATTGATCGAGTGGCTTCTCGTGTGGAGCAGGGAGGTCATTGGATCGCGGAAGAGGATATCCGTTGGCGTTATGGACAGTTGGTTGCAGAATATAGAGTCTGCGGAATAGTGGATCAACTCATTATCAACGATATTACATATGAACCTGTGATAGTTGCAGAAATTCAGCAAAATCGAATGATCCACAAGATAAATCAGGTACCAAATTGGTCAAAGAGTGTACTGGATCTGTTTTGATTTGACCTCCGGACAGGGGTTCGACTCCCCTCGCCTCCACACTGAAAACCCGCTCACCGAGCGGGTTTTTGTCATTTCAATAATGAGACTTGCAGATGAGATATATTAAGCGGTAATTCTATGCTCATAAAAATGGATTATACCCTAATCCTCATGCTGTTCCCCTTATCACCCCCGCTTCTTGGTCTGAAGCCGATAATCGCTGGGAGTTTGACCGCAGCTCCGGCGGAAACTTTGCGAGAAATAGCTTTGGGATGAAAAACCGGTCGATTCCGCAACTTCTGAAATGGACAGGTCCGTAGTTTCAAGCAATTCCTTGCTCGCACGAAGTCTAACCTCGTTTAAATAGTTGATCGGTGACATCCCGTAAAATTTGGTAAAGGTGTGTGACAAGTAATATTTACTGATATGCGCCTTGTCTGCCAGTGAGTCGAGCGAAATATTCTCCGAATAGTTGGAGTCGATAAACCGCTTGGTCCGGCTGCAAATTTTATTGGCCCTTTGGGTAGCCACGACGGAGAACGGGTGACCAGAGCTCCTCATTAAGCTGATGATTACTACCTCGAGCAAGTTCTGACAGATGGCCTCATAATTCTCCTCTTTGTTCTCCGTTTCCCGCAGCATGGCATTGAAATAAAATAATAGCTCATCCCTTTGATTCCGATAATTGATGATCTTGTGGTTCAGGCTGCCGCTTCGATTCCCAAAATCAAAACTCATCCCCTCAACGCCAAGCACCACATATTCCAAAGGATCACTACTGACAGATACCTCGGTATGCTCCACATTCGGGTTCACGATAACAAGATCATCCTGCTTGACCGGGTAAATGCCGTCCTCGACAATGAAATTTCCTTGGCCGCTGCGGACATAAAACAGTTCGGCAAAACTATGGGAATGACGGATGCTGAACCAATCTCCTTCATAAATCGAGGAACTGACATAGATCAACTTGGCGGGAATCTCCCCGCGTCCTTTTCCTGGAAGCCAATAGCGTACATTTCCCAAATGCTGTCCGCCCTTTCTAAATTGAGAAGTTCAATAATTCTTCAAATTTCGACATAATCCAACATTATTCTGCTAAAATATCAGGGGCATTTTTTAAATTATAAGTTAATTATAATAGCAAGATTTATAAAATCAACGGCAACATGTATGTAGATAACAAACGACCCGATAAGATAAGTTAGAAGGGTAAGAGAAATGAAAACGATTACGTCAAACCACACAAAAAGAAAAATATGGAGGGGTAATGAATTTATGAAAAAGATTCTAAGTCTTGCAATTACGGCAGCACTAACTCTTAGCCTGGCAGCCTGCGGCAACTCTTCTGAAAGCGTTTCTAATTCAGCGAAAAATTCATCGGACACCGGCAATAACTCCGCTAAGACAACAGAAACTCGGACGCTTAAGTTAGCGGCGCTAGAGACCGCTTACGGAGCCGATGTATGGAAAGAAGTTACGGCTGCCTTTGAGAAAGCCAATCCCGGCGTGAAGGTCGAAACGACCATTGATAAAAATATCGAAGATGTCATCGGGCCGGGTATGAAATCCGGCGATTTCCCGGACGTCATCCATTTGGCAACGGGCCAACCGAAAGGCTTGACTGAAACCTTCGTAAAAGATAATAACTTGACCGATCTTACGGATGTACTGTCTATGACCGTTCCCGGCGAGAGCGTTACTGTGAAAGATAAGCTGATCCCTGGTTTTGTAGATACGACGATCACCAATCCTTACAATGACGGCAAAACTTATCTCATGCCTATGTTCTATAGCCCTACCGGTCTATTCTATAACGCCGGGCTGTTTGAGCAAAAAGGTTGGGAAGTTCCGACCACTTGGGACGAAATGTGGGCCCTTGGGGATAAGGCGAAAGCGGAAGGCCTTGCCCTGTTTGCCTATCCGACATCAGGTTACTTTGACTCCTTCTTCTATGCTTTGCTGAACGAAGTGGGCGGCGCCGAATTTTTTACGAATGCGACACATTATGCTGAAGGCGTTTGGCAATCCGCTCCAGCAACCCAAGTATTCGATCTGATCAGTAAATTGGCTACTTACACCGAAAAGACGGTTCCTGCGAATGCCAACAAAGATAACTTTGCTAAAAACCAACAACTCATTCTAGATAACAAAGCGCTTTTCATGCCTAATGGCACATGGGTTGTCGGCGAAATGAGCAAAGCTCCGCGTGCGGAAGGCTTCAAATGGGGCTTCACGGCTCTTCCAGCCGTACAAGAAGGCGGCGATCGTTACTCCTATACTTTCTTTGAACAAATTTGGGTTCCGGCCAAAGCGGAAAACGCCGATCTGGCCAAACAGTTTATCGCTTATCTTTATTCCGATGAGGCAGCAGCTATTTTTGCTAAAGTCGGCGCAATTCAACCGATCAAAGACATGTCCAGCAAGTTGGATGGAGATAACAAGCTCTTCTACAGTATCTATGACAATGGTGCTAAAGCCGCTATGGGCGCTTTCGCAACGACAGACCCTGTTGAAGGCGTGAGTATTTCGGATTCGGTGTTTGCTTCGATCGATTCCCTGATTACAGGTGCCAAGACCCAGCAAGAGTGGGTGGAAGGAATCACTAAAGCAAGCGATGCCTTAAGAGCGGCATTGAAATAATAGAGAGAACTGAAATCTTGAGAATGTCCTAAGAATCATGGGGCAGCCTGCGCTGCCGCCATGATTCTGACCTTTTGGAAGGAGAGAGAAAACCAATGGATACGAATAAAGGAAGAGGACGTTTTATATTCTTCTGTCTAGCACCCGCCGTTCTCCTTTTTATTATTTTCTTAATTGTTCCTACAATTGATGTCTTTCGGATGTCCTTGTACAAGTGGGGCGGTTATACCGATGAGAAAACATTTGTAGGTTTTCAGAACTTTAGTAAGCTGTTTCAGAGCGACAAGTTTTATCAGACCTTTCAAAACAGTGTCTTGCTCATCGTTGTTGTTACGATTGTGACCTTTGCTCTCGCACTCCTGTTTGCATCGATGCTCACTCGTGAAAAACTAAAGGGGCAAAACTTCCTGCGCGTTGTCTTCTATATTCCGAACATTCTGTCGGTAGTGGTTATCAGCGCGATCTTCTCGGCGATTTTCGATCCGAATAGCGGACTTTTGAACTCATTGCTGAACTTGTTTCGCGGATTTCAAGCAGAGCCCGTTCTATGGCTGGGAGATCAAAAGATCGTTATTTTCAGTCTTGCAGGAGCAATGATCTGGCAGGCGATCGGCTATTACATGGTCATGTATATGGCAAGTATGGCCAACATTCCAGAGAGTTTGTATGAATCTGCAGGGCTCGAGGGTGCAGGCCGAATGACGCAGTTTTTCCAAATCACGATTCCATTGATCTGGACGAATATACGTACTACGCTCACCTTTTTCATCATCAGTACGATTAACATGAGCTTCCTGTTTGTAATGACGATGACGAGCGGCGGCCCCGACGGTGCCACCGAAGTGTTCCTCAGCTATATGTATAAAGAAGCTTATACGAATTCCTCTTATGGCTATGGAATGGCCATTGGTGTAATTGTGTTCCTGTTCTCGTTTGCGCTTGCCGGAATCCTGAACGCAGTTACCAAACGAGAGCATTTGGAATTTTAGGAGGGGACAAGATGAATACAGACAACCGCTCACGGCAAGGCGTTAGCGACAAATTATATAAAGGCTTCATTTACGTTGTATTGTTCGCTTTGGCCATCATCATTCTAGTCCCTGTGCTATGGGCGTTTATGGCCTCCGTCAAACAAGACAGTGAGTTTTACGGCAATCCCTGGGCGCTTCCGTTAGGAATACATTTGCAGAATTTTGCAAATGCCTGGCTGAAGGCGAATATGGGCTCATTCATGCTCAATTCCGTATTGGTGACAGTAATCGCGCTAGCACTTTTGCTCATTGTGGCGTTGCCGGCATCCTATGTGCTTTCGCGTTTTAAATTTAGAGGGAACACCATTTTGAATATGATGTTTATGGCGGGGTTTTTTTTTTATTTTAAATTTATTATTTTTTCTTTCTTTTTTTTTTTTTTAATAACCCG
>DJTQ01000351.1:0-519 GCA_002439285.1 Paenibacillaceae bacterium UBA6304 | reverse complement strand
TGAATATGATGTTTATGGCGGGTTTGTTTATTAACGTCAACTATATCGTCGTTCCTATCTTTCTTATGCTGAACAACGGGGACAAAGCGCTCCGTGGCATTCTAGGGCATCCAGTCCTATTGAATAACTTGTTCATTCTTGCGGTGGTTTATGCTGCGATGTCACTGCCCTTCACGATCTATCTCATGTCGGGATATTTCAAGTCCCTGCCCAAAGAATTTGAAGAAGCGGCTTCCGTGGACGGTGCCGGCTACTTCCGTACCATGGTGCAAGTTATCATGCCTATGGCGAAGCCTAGCATCGTAACCGTTATCCTGTTTAATTTCCTGTCCTATTGGAACGAATATATCATTTCCATGACGCTCCTCACCAAACCGGCATTTAAAACATTACCTGTCGGCTTAATGAACCTGATGGCAGCGCAAAAATCCGCTGTTGAGTACGGGCAGATGTACGCAGGTCTGGTATTAGTCATGCTCCCAACCCTGATTATTTATATGCTAGTACAAAAGAAGCTTA
>DJTQ01000350.1 GCA_002439285.1 Paenibacillaceae bacterium UBA6304 | reverse complement strand
CGTCATCAAGCCGATCGTAGTCAGCTCGATTCCACTCTGGTTCCGGAGGCGTTGAATGATGGCCAACGTATCATCCTCCGACGCTTCGTCCAGCACCGTTACTTTAACCGATTCACCGCGCAGTCCCGCATACCATGATAACGCTCTTAAATACCATTCCATCTGATTTCCATGATTATGCGTCACTAAAATGTAATGCAGTCTTTTGCCATCCTTCGGCTTTCTCCGCAGGAGTACTCCGTGCAGGAAATGCACCAGGATCGCCGCTAGTCCGTAGCCAAGCATAATCCAACCCATGTAAGAAACCATGGATACCCCTCCTTTATGGGGGCCGTTCAACCGCAGAGCGTTTGTCATCCCGCGTATTGAACGCTCCTATTATAACGACAATATATGCCGCTAAGACGGAGTCGGTTCCTAGGCTGTGGTTACTAACATCCGGCTATCCATCCGGAGAAATATGTACGCTGTCCTGCAGATTCAGTGAATCCGTAGATCTGAGGAAGAAGGAAGCTGCCTTCATATGTTACTAAATCAAAAGAAAGAGGATTGGTCCTCATATTTCATGATCCAGCAAAAAATGGCATCCATGTGCGCAAAAGACCTTCGCATAACGGAACACGGGCGCAGCATAGCCACATTCCACTTCCTGTGCCGCTGTACGATGGCTGTCGAATGAATCCAAATTCTCCGACTGTCGGGTTACAGCGTAACCCAGCCGAATTTAATTGCGTTAATTACCGCTTGCGTCCGGTCATCTACGTCCATTTTTTGCAGAATGCTGCTGACATGATTCTTAACCGTCTTCTCACTAATAAAAAGATGTTCGCCAATCATTTTGTTGCTGCGTCCTTCTGCCATTAACCGAAGCACCTCAGCTTCACGGCGAGTAAGCGGATTGTCTTCTCCCGCCACAAATTTAACGCCGGCCTCGCGAATCGCGTTGTCTTCAGCAATAGCGCCTGTCTCACTTAAATATTCCATGCGGCGAAGCTGCTGAATCAGTTTGCCCGTTACTTTCGGATGTATAAAGGCATTACCCTCGGCAACGGTGCGAATCGCGTTAATTAGAGATTCGGCTTCCATATCCTTTAGCAGATAGCCGGTAGCCCCTTTACGAAGTGTTTCAAAGACATAACTCTCGTCGTCATGAATCGATAGAATAATGACCTTAACCTCCGGAAGCTTTTCGCGAAGCTCCGCCGTAGCATCGACACCGTTTAAAAGCGGCATATTAATGTCCATCAGAACGATCTCCGGATGGAACTGATGACAGCAGTCCAATACTTGAATGCCATCGCCGCACTCTCCGACGACTTCGATGTCTTCCTCCATATTCAGGATCCGTTTTAGCCCCTCGCGAAACAACTGGTGGTCGTCAGCTAAGAGTACTTTAATAGTTTGTCTACTGTTAGAAATGAGGTTATCCATCCTGGTACTCCTTTCTCTTCTCTGCGTTAGTCGGAATGTGGATAATGACTTTAGTGCCCAAATTCGCTGTTGACTCGATTTCCATTCTTCCTTCCAGCAATTCTACCCGTTCTCTCATCCCGATCAATCCGAAATGGGTGTGCTCCTTCGTCTTCTTCTCCAATTGGTCTACTTTGAAGCCAAGCCCGTTATCCTGGACTACAATCTTGACCATTTGGGCCTGATAGGTGATATCGACACCGACGTAAGTAGGGCAGGCATGCTTTGCTGCATTGGTAAGAGCTTCCTGAACCAGTCTGAATACCGCTGCCTCCATGGGCGAAGACATTCGGTGTTCCTTGCCTCGCGTTTCGAAGGTCGTCCGGATTTTCGTTTTTTCTTCAAAATCATGAACATATTTGCGTAATGTCGGAATTAAGCCAAGATCATCCAAAGCCATCGGCCTTAAATTAAAGATGACTTTCCGCATCTCTTCCAGACTGGAGCGGACCTGACTCTTCAAATCTACTATTTCGTCCTGCACCATCTTAAATTCCTGCTTGGCAAGCATTCTTTCTACAATTTCCGTCCTAAGAACTAGATTTGCGAGCAATTGTGCAGGACCATCGTGAATTTCTCTCGAAATCCGCTTGCGTTCTTCTTCCTGCGCCAAAATGATCTTAAGGCCGATCATCTGCCGGTTTTTCGCCGACTCCAGAATTCTGGAGACCTGGCCCAATTCACCGGACAAATACTCCAATACGACGCCCATTTGCGAACTGACGGTTTCCGCGCGTTCCACCGATTTCTCGACATTGCGCGCTCTTTTTTGCAACTCATCGCGACGGGCTTTCAAATACATTTCCTTTTCGCGAAAAATCAGAAGATCCAGTTGAAGCTGGGTAGCCTTCTCATAGGCCTGCTTGATGTCCTCTTCCTTGTACCGCACAAAATCCCGGCTGACTTCCGTCAGCCGGATGCGGGAACGCCGGTAATTAATTTCAAGTTGATCGACCTTTTCTACGGTCTCTGCCGTTTCCTTAACCACTTGCTGCAGCTCGTTGTTGAGCGTCTTAAGCTCATTGCGTGCAGCATCCAGGATCTCAAGGAGTTGCAGCTTGCTGTTTTCCATGACGCCTACGGCGTTTTTGATAACACGGTCAATTGCATCAGCTTGGTAATCTGCCACTTCAACCTTCTCCATTTCCAAGTGTCCATTTCTCAGAACTTATCATATCACGATTGAAGGGTAATCGTTTTGGTTTTCTTTTCCCAATTTACGTTAATGCCTAATTGTTCAGAAACCAATCTCAACGGGACTAAAGTCCTATTATTCGCGATAATTGGAGAAACCGCAGACTGCTTCGCCGCTCCATTCAGCATATATTCCTTCTTGCCGACCGTCAATTCGAGTACGGTAGTGCCGCGGGTGACGGTAATTTTCTTCGCGGTTTTATTCCAGCCGGCTTGACCGCCAAAGGCATCCAGCACGTATTTGATCGGAACGTACGTGGTTCCATCCTTAATCAGCGGCGCAACGTCCAGAGTTTGCTTCTTGCCGTTCACCGTCATGCTGCTTTGACCTGCTACCATTTTTACGGTAGCGCTCGGCAGTCCAGTATCGCCACCTGTAACCGGAGCTGTGAAACGGATGTTATCAAACGAAACACTTCCGGTCAACGCACGCTCATCTTGTCCATCTTCCAGGTTGACTACATACAGCCGTTTCAGCTTGGCCGGATGTTTGATGGCGCTCGCGGTCAGGTCCACGGTGAGTGTCTTCCAGCCGGTAAAGTCGAGCGGTCTCGCGAGATCCACGTACATACTCTTGCCGTCCGCATCTGCAAACTCGGCCCGCAGCCAGTTCAGGCTCGCATCGCCTAATACATCGATCGCCATCGAAGTGGCACCTTCCGGAATGGTTTTGCCTGTCGTTCCATTCACCTGTGCGTAGGCAAATTTATTCCCGCTGCCACCGGTGAGATCATAGTCCAACTTCAGCACTTTAGAATTCTCGCGTTCTCCGGTTCCCTGAACCACAGAGGCTGTTCCCTTGGCTTCAGCCGGTAACCCGGTAAACGATACCGGATAAGACACATTTTCAAAGCTCTCCCAAACTTGCTCCGCCGAAGCCGACAGGACGATCGGCGTGCCGCTGAATCCGTCGTATTTCGGTGTGGCATAAGCTACTTTAGCCCCGTTATTGACAGATTGAACGCTCAACACTCCATTTTGAACGCTCGCCTTCATTCCGGTGAATTCCCATTTCAAGGATTCATCCGGTACGTTCACGGTGCGCCCGTCCTTAAGCTTGGCGGTAACCGGAACA
>DJTQ01000349.1 GCA_002439285.1 Paenibacillaceae bacterium UBA6304 | reverse complement strand
CTGAAGAAGGAATATTATGCGGCGTACGCGGAGTATTTTGTACGGTATATTCAGGCCTATGCAGAGAACGGGCTCCACATCTACGCTATAACTCCGCAGAATGAACCGTTATTTGTTCCCGGACATTATCCCGGCATGCTGATGCTGCCCGAGGTGCAGAGCGAGTTCATCAAGAATTTTCTAAAACCCGCCTTCCGCCGGAACGGGATTTCCACGAAGATTCTTTGCTATGATCACAACTGGGATAAGCCGGATTACCCGCTTACGGTGCTGAACCAAGCGGAGGAAGAGGTGGACGGCGTAGCTTGGCACTGGTATGGAGGTCAGCCGTCGGCACAGAGCGAAGTCAGCAGCGCCTTTCCGGTCAAGGAAGTCCATTTCACCGAAGGATCGGGGGGAGAATGGATTCCTGCTTTCGAGCCGGCCTTCTCTAACGTGCTCCGGACAGGGATCGAAATTTTGCGAAACCATAGTCAATCGTTCGTATTATGGAACATGGCCCTCGACGAAAACAACGGCCCGACCGTGCCGGGGTTTGGCAGCAGCACCTGCCGAGGCATCGTCCAGGTCAATCAGCAGATCCGTGAGCTGACCTATACGCTGGATTACTACGCTCTGGCGCATTTCAGTAAGATCATTCGCCCCAAAGCGGTGCGAATCGACTCTACCAGCACCGGAGATCACATTCGTTCCGTCGCCTTTAAAAATCCGGATGGTTCAATCGCCGTCGTTTTGTTTAATGATGGAAAGAATGCGGAAAATGTAACCCTGCGCCTGATAGGAGAAGAGAAACTTTCCTTCTCGATGGCCCCTAAAAGCGCGATATCGGTTAAGGCGGCTATTTAAAGCCCGTGATACGTGATAATTTTGTAGATTAAGAGCAGCGCTCCTTATGGTCGGATAGATGGTAAGACGTCTATTACAACACTAAGGAGCCTTTTTATTGTATACGACCGCTCCCTGAAGACTCGAAAATAACCCATGTATAGGCTTTGGTGAGAATGTAAATTATACGGACGTCAGGCTTGCATCAGAGCAAAAAATTGGGTAGAATGTTGGTGGGACTTAAAAAGTTTACCCGGGACATTTTAGGACCAAGGAGAAGGAGAGAGAAGACGAAGCTTGCAGGAGTGGAAAGCATGCGAACTATTTTGGAAATGCAGAAGCAGCTTCTTCCTGATCTCATGGAAATTCTCAAGAAAAGGTATACCATTCTTCACCAGATCTTGTTGTCGGATGTGATTGGCCGTAGAACACTTGCGGTCTCACTGAATATGACAGAACGCGTGTTGCGGGCCGAGACGGATCTCCTGAAGGCTCAGGGCCTGATTGAAATCGAGAATATAGGCATGAGAATCAGTGATTCGGGCAGAAAACTGCTGGAGGCTCTGGAGCCGATCGTAAAGGACATCTTCGGATTGTCCAATCTGGAAGAAAGAATTCAGAAGGCTTTTGGACTTCGTAAGGTTGTGATCGTTCCCGGCGACAGCGAGGCTTCCCCGCTGGCGAAGAAGGAATTGGGCCGGGCAGGTGCCAAAGCATTGCTTGGCGTCATTAGTAGTAAGGACGTAGTTGCGGTTACCGGCGGTTCTACGATCGCGGAAGTGGCAGAGCAACTTAGCCCTCCGGGAAATCTTTCGCTGAAGCAATGTTGGTTCGTTCCGGCGAGGGGCGGATTGGGCGAGAGCCTGGAAATTCAGGCCAACACGATTGCTTCCGGGATGGCAAAGCGGCTTGGAGCAGGTTATCGTCTGCTGCATGTACCTGATTTGCTCGGAAAGGAAGCGTACGAGTCGCTCGTAGGCGACCCTAACATCCACGACATCGTTGAGATGATTCGCGAAGCACGGATTATCATTCATGGTATCGGTGATGCTATGGAGATGGCGCGCCGACGCAAACTGGAAGATTCAGTGGTGCAGGATTTGCAGAAGGAAGGCGCCCTGGCGGAATCATTCGGATATTATTTTGATGAAAACGGCGTCGTCGTTCACAAAATGCTGACTCTGGGTCTCCATTTGGATGACATCAAGAGTACCGAGACCGTCATTGGCATTGCGGGCGGTAAGAGTAAAGCGAAGGCTATTCTTGCAGTGCTGAAATTCGGACACGAAGATATTCTTGTCATCGATGAAGCTGCGGCAGAGGAAATCGTGGAGGAAATCGAGCGAAGCGAAAGCCGTAGAGCGGAATAACGTATTCGGCATAAACTTAAGAAGTTACTTACAATTGTTTACTCATGGCGGGTTATTCACCTGTCTTGAATAATAAAAAAAACTCTGGGAGGATCTATATCATGAGTGTAAAAGTTGGTATTAACGGTTTCGGACGTATTGGACGCTTGGCTTTCCGTCGTATTCAAAACGTGGAAGGCATCGAAGTAGTAGCAATCAATGACCTGACAGATGCAAAAATGTTGGCTCATTTGTTGAAATATGACACAACGCAAGGCAAGTTCGACGGCGAAGTTGAAGTTCATGACGGATTCTTCAAAGTAAACGGCAAAGAAGTTAAAGTACTTGCTAACCGCAACCCTGAAGAATTGCCTTGGGGCGAGCTTGGCGTAGACATCGTTCTGGAGTGCACAGGCTTCTTCACTACTAAAGAAAAAGCTGAGCTTCACTTGAAAGGCGGAGCGAAGAAAGTTGTTATCTCCGCACCTGCTACAGGCGACATGAAAACAGTTGTTTACAACGTAAACCATGAAATTCTTGACGGTTCGGAAACTGTTATTTCCGGTGCTTCTTGCACAACGAACTGCTTGGCTCCTATGGCTAAGACTCTTCAAGACAATTTCGGTATCGTAGAAGGCTTGATGACTACAATTCATGCTTACACTGGCGACCAAAACACGCTGGACGCTCCGCATGCTAAAGGTGACTTCCGTCGCGCTCGTGCAGCTGCTGAGAACATCATCCCTAATACAACTGGTGCTGCTAAAGCAATCGGCCTGGTTATCCCTGAACTGCAAGGCAAATTGGACGGCGCGGCTCAACGCGTACCAGTTGCAACTGGTTCCCTGACTGAGTTGATCACTGTTCTTGATAAAAAGGTTACTGCAGCTGAAGTTAACGAAGCTATGAAAGCAGCTTCCGATCCAGAAACTTACGGCTACACTGAAGACGAAATCGTATCTTCGGACATCAAGGGCATGACTTTCGGTTCCCTGTTCGACGCTACTCAAACTAAAGTATTGACTGTTGGCGACAAACAATTGGTTAAAACAGTTGCTTGGTATGACAACGAAATGTCCTACACTGCTCAATTGGTTCGTACTTTGGAATACTTCGCAAAAAAAGTTAAGTAATCTCGTTTGACCTTGATAACAATACCAAAGAGGAGCAACCTTCATGGAGGACTCCTCTTTGGTTCATGGTTTTATATGTAATTCGACATTCACACACACACCGTTTTTTATATAAAAAGAGAAGCAGTACCGCTTAGGAGAGAAATCAGGAGTTACGCCTATAGGAGGAACGTGGAGATGAATAAGAAGAGTGTACGTGATGTGGAAGTAACCGGCAAACGCGTGTTTGTTCGCGTGGACTTCAATGTACCGATGCAAGATGGCCAAATTACCGATGATACCCGGATTCGTGAAACGCTGCCTACCATCAAATATTTGATCGAAAACGGCGCGAAAGTGATTCTGGCGAGTCACCTGGGACGTCCAAAAGGCCAAGTGAACGAAGATATGCGTTTGACACTGCCTGCTAAGCGTCTTGGCGAATTGCTTGGCAAAGAAGTAGCCAAAGCTGACGAAGCGATCGGTGAAGCAGTTAAAGCTAAAGTAGACGCTATGAATAATGGCGATGTACTCGTGCTTGAAAACGTTCGTTTCTACCCTGGAGAAGAAAAGAACGATCCTGAGCTCGCAAAACAATTTGCTGAGTTGGCTGACCTGTTCGTCAACGACGCTTTTGGTGCCGCTCACCGTGCGCATGCATCGACAGAAGGCATCGCTCATCAAATTCCAGCCGTATCCGGTTTGTTGATGGAGAAAGAATTGTCCGTCCTCGGCAAAGCCTTGTCGAATCCGGATCGTCCTTTCACTGCAATCATCGGCGGATCCAAAGTTAAGGACAAGATCGATGTAATCGATAACCTGCTTAACATTGCCGATAACGTATTGATCGGTGGAGGTCTTGCATACACCTTCTTTAAAGCTCAAGGCTATGAAATCGGTCAATCCCTCTTGGACGACAGCAAACTCGATGTCGCTCTCGGATTTATCGAGAAAGCGAAGAAGCTTGGCAAGAACTTCGTATTGCCGGTTGATATCGTAATCGCTGACGACTTCAGTGCGGACGCTAACCATAAAGAAGTGGATATCGACAGCATTCCTGCAGATTGGGAAGGCGTGGACATCGGACCGAAAACCCGTGCGAAATACGCTGAAATCATCAAGGACTCCAAACTGGTCGTTTGGAACGGACCGATGGGCGTATTCGAAATCGATATTTTCGCAAACGGTACGAAAGAAGTAGCCGAAGCTTGCGCAACAACAGAAGGCTACACAATTATCGGCGGCGGCGATTCCGCGGCAGCTGCTGAGAAATTCAAGCTGGCCGACAAGATGGACCACATCTCCACGGGCGGCGGCGCTTCCCTGGAATTCATGGAAGGCAAGGCGCTTCCGGGCGTTGTGGCTCTGAACGATAAGTAAGATCGCTCTAAATGAAAGTTTTACTTCTAGATAGAAGGAGTTGAGTCATAAATGAGAACACCTATTATTGCCGGGAACTGGAAGATGTTCAAGACCGTTTCCGAAGCAAAGACTTTCTTCGAAGACATCAAGGGGAAAGCGGAAGTAGAAGGCGTTGAGAGCGTCATCTGCGCTCCGTTTACGAATCTCCCGGCTTTGGTTGAAGCAGCTAAAGGAACATCGATCAAAATCGGTGCCCAAAACCTGCATTTTGAAGACGAAGGTGCGTTCACTGGTGAAATCAGTGGGGGAATGCTGAAAGAGCTTGGCGTAGACTATGTCATTATTGGGCATTCCGAACGTCGCGCTTATTTTGCAGAAACCGACGAAATCGTCAACAAAAAAGTCCATGCCGCATTCAAACACGGATTGACTCCGATTCCTTGCGTCGGCGAGAAGCTGGAAGAACGCGAAGCAGGACAAACTAAAGATGTCGTTAAAGTGCAAACTGAAGCGGCTCTGAAGGGATTGTCCGCGGAGCAAGCCGCACAAGTCGTTATCGCTTATGAACCAATTTGGGCGATCGGCACCGGCAAATCCTCCACTTCTCAGGATGCTAACGAAGTCATCGCTTATATCCGCAGTCTGGTGAAAGATCTGTACGGCGCAGAAGTGGCTGACAAGATCCGCATCCAATATGGCGGTAGCGTTAAACCTGAGAACGTGAAAGAATATATGGGCCAAAGCGACATTGACGGCGCTCTCGTAGGCGGCGCAAGTCTGCAACCGGCATCCTATATTCAATTGGTCGAGGGGGCAAAGTAAGATGTCCACTCCAAAACCAGTAGCACTAATCATCATGGACGGCTTCGGACTTCGGAATACTGTGGAAGGGAACGCAGTTGCTCAGGCAAACAAGCCTAACTACGATCGTTACCTGAAGGAATATCCGAATACGACCCTGACCGCATGCGGCGAAGCTGTTGGCTTGCCGGAAGGTCAAATGGGGAACTCCGAAGTGGGCCATTTGAACATCGGTGCCGGCCGGATCGTTTATCAAGACTTGACCCGTATTTCCAAGTCGATCCGCGAAGGCGAGTTCTTCCAGAATGAAACTTTGGTAAATGCGGTGCGCAGCGCCAAGTCGACCGGTAAGAAGTTGCACTTGTACGGCCTTCTGTCCGACGGCGGCGTGCACAGCCACATTGACCATTTGTTCGCTATGCTCGACCTGGCTAAGAAGGAAGATATGCATGAAGTGTATATCCATGCTTTCTTGGACGGCCGTGATGTGGCTCCGGACAGCGCGAAAGGCTTCATCGAGCGTCTGATCGCGAAGATCGAAGAAGTGGGCGTGGGCAAAATTGCCACGGTACAAGGCCGCTACTATGCGATGGACCGCGACAAACGTTGGGAGCGCGTTGAGAAGTCGTACCGTGCGATGGTATACGGCGAAGGCCCGAAATATACCGACCCGGTTACGGCTGTAACGGAATCGTACGAGAAATCGGTATTTGACGAGTTCGTCATGCCTACGGTCATTGTCGACGGACATGACCAGCCGATCGCTCTAGTGGAATCCGGCGATTCCGTCGTATTCCTGAACTTCCGTCCGGACCGTGCGATCCAATTGTCGAACGTGTTCACGAACAAAGATTTCCAAGGTTTCGACCGTGGACCGAAATTTCCGAAGGATCTGCACTTTGTCTGCCTGACCCTGTTTGCCGAAACTGTCGAAGGTTATGTGGCTTACTCGCCTAAGAACCTGGACAATACGTTCGGCGAAGTGCTGGTACAGCAAGGCAAGAAGCAACTGCGTATCGCGGAAACTGAGAAGTATCCGCACGTGACTTTCTTCTTCAGCGGCGGACGCGACGTGGAGCTTCCGGGCGAAACGCGCATCCTGATCAATTCGCCGAAGGTTGCGACCTATGACTTGCAGCCGGAAATGAGCGCTTATGAAGTGGCCGAAGCCTGCGTGAAGGAAATCGAAGCCGACAAGCATGATGCGATCATTCTGAACTTCGCCAATCCGGACATGGTCGGACACTCCGGCATGCTGGAGCCGACGAAGAAGGCGGTCGAAGTGACCGACGAATGTGTTGGTAAAGTCGTAGATGCAGTTAAAGCCAAAGGCGGCGTTGTTATCATCATCGCTGACCATGGTAATGCGGATATGGTATTCGATGAGAATGGCCGTCCGTTCACCGCACATACGACGAACCCGGTTCCGTTTATCTTAACCGACGAGAACGTGATCCTGCGCGAAAGCGGCATTCTGGCCGATGTGGCTCCAACGCTACTCGATTTGATGGGGCTGCCAAAACCGGCAGAAATGACCGGTCAATCGATGATTGCCAGCCGCAAGGCGTAAGCTAAGGCATTTGCCTAAGCAGAAGATACTGGTGAAGAGCGCCGGCTTCGTCGACTGCCAGCCGGCGGTGAGGTCTGCGAGCCGCTAACTCTAGCGGTTTCCGAGCTGACTTAAACGGTTTGCGAAACGACCAGGCGGACAGCGGACCATCCTCTAACGGAACTCACGGGCGTTATTTCGCCAAAATCGCATCATTTTCGTTGCTTACGGAACCCACAGCCTTTATTTGCCCCCTGGGCAAAGGTTTGTGCACAAAACTGAAAGATAAGGGCTCATAGTTCCGTTAGGTTCGCAAAAGTATGTTTTTTTGGCAAATAAGAGCGCTGAGTTCCATTGCGAAAAGTGTAGTATTCAATCCAACCACAAAAGGAGAGTTATATACAATGACTATTATTTCTGACGTATACGCTCGCGAAGTCCTTGACTCCCGCGGTAACCCGACTGTAGAAGTTGAAGTATATCTTGAGTCCGGCGCAATCGGACGCGCAATCGTTCCTTCCGGTGCTTCCACAGGCGCTCACGAAGCTGTTGAGCTTCGCGACGAAGACAAATCCCGTTACCTCGGCAAAGGCGTATTGAAAGCCGTTGAGAACGTTAACGAAATCATCGCTCCAGAAGTAATCGGTATGGACGCGCTGGACCAACTGGGCATCGACAAATTGATGATCGCTTTGGACGGAACACACAACAAAGGTAAACTCGGCGCAAACGCAATCCTGGCTGTTTCGATGGCTGTAGCTCGCGCTGCTGCTGACGCTTTGGACTTGCCTTTGTATGTTTACCTCGGCGGATTCAATGCTAAACAACTGCCAGTTCCAATGATGAACATCGTAAACGGCGGCGCACATGCCGACAACAACGTTGACGTACAAGAGTTCATGGTATTGCCAGTAGGCGCTCCTACATTCAAAGAAGCTCTTCGCACAGGCGCTGAAATTTTCCACAACCTGAAATCCGTTCTGAAAGCTAAAGGCTTGAACACAGCTGTTGGCGACGAAGGCGGCTTTGCTCCTAACTTCTCTTCCAACGAAGACGCTTTGTCCTCGATTATGGAAGCCATTGAAAAAGCCGGCTACAAACCAGGCGTTGACGTATTCTTGGGTATGGACGTAGCTTCGACTGAATTCTTCAAAGATGGCAAATACCATCTCGAAGGCGAAGGCAAATCCTTCACGCCTGCTGAATTCGTAGACCTCTTGTCTTCTTGGGTCGACAAATATCCGATCATCACGATCGAAGACGGCTGCTCCGAAGACGACTGGGAAGGTTGGAAATTGCTCACTGAAAAATTGGGCAACAAAATCCAACTCGTTGGTGACGACTTGTTCGTAACTAACACGGAGCGTCTTGAAAAAGGGATCAAAGACGGTATCGGTAACTCGATCCTGATCAAAGTGAACCAAATCGGTACACTGACTGAAACTTTCGATGCCATCGAAATGGCTAAACGCGCAGGCTACACAGCGGTTATCTCCCACCGTTCCGGTGAGTCCGAAGATAGCACAATCGCTGACATCGCGGTTGCTACCAATGCCGGCCAAATCAAAACCGGTGCTCCTTCCCGTACCGACCGTATTGCGAAGTATAACCAATTGCTCCGCATCGAGGACCAACTGGGCGAACTGGCTCAATACAACGGCTTGAAATCTTTCTACAACTTGAAACAATCTTAAGATAAAAAGTCAAAAAGCCCATCCGAAGCAATTTCGGATGGGCTTTTTTTATATATATGATGAATTCTAACATGAAAACATTAATAATATGTTTTTTTGATGATGCGCTAACAATGAAAATCCGAAATGATTATTTGAAATATATAATACCATATTTTTATAAAGGTGATAAAAGGAAAATATACAAACATTTATTAAGGGTTTTATTGTATAATAATCCCAAGAAAGGTATTCAAATTGTATCTCACGTTTTGGATATTCTTCGACAAGTAATTACTTTAACCGGGTTAGTAATAATCCTATTTAGCTTTCATTGGTTACTTGTGGTTAGCTTATTAATTATCCTTGTCCCGAATTCTATAGCATCATTAAAAGTTGGAAAGAAAGAATATTTCGTGAATGTAGAACAGTCCGAAAATGATAGACGTTCGGCGTATTATGCTTCACTATTAAAAACAAGAGAAGCTGTCAAAGAGCTACGTATATTTCAACATTCAAAATTGATACTCAACAAATGGGCACTTTACTATTCGAAAACTCTAAAAGAAAATTATAAATTAAGTAAATTGAAGCTGAAGAGCAACATATTATTAACTTTATTTGACTTTATAATGAATTTGCTTTTTTTAATATCACTTTTATATATTATAGTTTCTCAAAATTACACTGTAGGAGATTATGTTTCTATAAGCCAATCGCTGGGCACAGCAATAACAACAGTTGTTATGCTCTCGAATGGTTTTGCTTTTATAATTAATCAATCACCTTATCTTAGTGATTTTTTTCGTTTTATTGAAGTTGAAACTACTCTTCCCATTAAACCGCATCATAAATTCATTGATAATATTTACATAAATGATTTAACATTTCGATATCCCGGACTTGAAAGTGACACATTAAGAAACATCACATTCTCAATTAAAAAGGGTGAAAGACTTGCAATTGTAGGCGACAATGGTTCTGGAAAGAGCACCTTGGTAAAGTGTATATCTGGATTATATGAATCAGTACCCGGAACAATACAATATGATGGTAGGGATTTGTGTGATATCGATGTATCAAAAAATATAAGCGCCATATTTCAGGATTTTACAAAATATTATATGACTCTTAGGGAAAATATATGTTTATCAAACATAGATTGTCTAGATACAGATGAGAAGGTGGTATCAATACTTAATCAAATCGAAGGTGATAGTCTCCTTACGAAGATAAATGACTTAAATAAAGAATTGGGGGTTTACTTTTCTAAAGGTATAGATTTATCGGGTGGTGAGTGGCAAAAGATAGCTATTGCTAGAGCGCTATTCAAAGAGGCAGAAATTATTTTTTTTGACGAACCCACATCCTCTTTAGATCCGGTAGCAGAATCAAATATGTTAGATCTGTTCCATAAAATTACTGAAGGGAAGACTACTATAACTGTTACCCATAGGCTCGGTAGTTGTAAGCATGCTGATAATATTATTGTTTTAAAAGATGGTGAAGTTATAGAGAGTGGCTCACATCCCGAACTTATGAGTAAAAACGGGTATTATAAAAATATGTACTTGACTCAAGCCAAGTGGTATACAGAAAGTAACAATCCTTCTGACGAATATAAACAATATGCAACCTCTTATTATGAATAAACGCATTGAGGAGATACAGAATATGAAAAGATGGATTTTGCTCCTTGCATTCATTATTTTAATGCAATCGGGGTGTGCGAATAAGCCGGCGGAAAGCAACGTAACACTCAGAATTCTCTACTTTGATACTGATGAGTTTATGACAAAGTACGGGAATGTTTATCATACAAAATTCCCTAATATTGATTTCGAGGTCATACCATTATCTGAATATTATAAAGAAGGGTTAAGTGAAGATACACTTAAACAATTAATTAAGTCCGAGCAGCCGGATTTAGTGTATGTGGAAGAAACTTTTTTTGATTCTATCATTTCCGAAGGATTGTTGGTAAGTCTTGATTCATATCTTAAAAAATCGGGCGATTTTAAAATCGAAGAAGTAAATCCTCACCTGCTGGAATATTTGCGTTTAAAGGGTCAAGGTGAAATTTATGCTCTAACTCCAACTTTTTCGGCAAAGGCGCTTTTCTATAACAAAACGTTATTTGATCAATATGGATTGGATTATCCAGTTGATCAGATGAGCTGGGGAGATGTTTTTAAATCAGCTTCAACGATAACGAATTATGCTCAAAATAAAAGTGATTTTGTAGGGTTGTTTTATGATAAGAATTTGTTTGACATGGCGGTTGACATGGCCTCATCCCAAGGAGTTCGTTATGTGGATCCAAAGGGGGGGAAAGCGACAATTAATACCTCAAGTTGGGAGAATATCTTGAGCCCTCTACTGGAAGGGATTAAAGAAGGTTCTTTGAAAACACGTGAAAATATGAACCAAATTGAAGATAGTCCCGAGGATTTTCCGTTTACTTCCGGGAAAATTGCTCTGACGGTTGACTATTCTTATCTAATGAAAGATTTATTTAACGCGGATTTTGAGTGGGATATTGTCACCGCACCGGTAGATCCGGCCAACTCCAAAAGTGCTTCAGCTATTATGCCAAGCGAATTATTTGGGATTTACTCCGGTTCAAGCAAAGTAGAGCAAAGTTGGAAGTTTATTCAGTATATTAATGGTCCGGAGTTTGCGAGCACTTACCAGATGGGTGATGATTATTCCGTCCTCCTGTCAAGAGAAGGATATAATAACCATATCGATAAAAATTGGGAGTCGTTTTATAACATAGCACCATCGGATACTCCGAATAATCCCCTAAGCGCTGAACAAGATGAGATGATATTTAAAGTCGCTAATCAAAAACTATGGGATGCAATAAATAATGATGCTAATATAGAGGATTTGTTATCATCAATGGAAACTGAAATTCAGAATATTATTGAACTGTAGGGTAGGTAGCTCTTCAAGCTATTCGTGTTAATATTCCTCAATAGAGTAAGGGTGGTGAGTCTCCATCTCTTACTCTATTTCAGTCTAATACGGTTAATGGTTAACCATTAATTTCAGGAGCATATTCGGCCACGATACTGATGGCCTGTAGCTGGGACGCATGTTTTACAAATTGGCGTCGCATTTGAAGGACGCGTCTCATAGCGGGCCGGTTTTTGAGAAGATTCCCTGCCATTTTGGCAACCCCTCGCCATCCTTCATCTTGGATCAGACGCCCGAAGTGAAGCAGATGCATCGGTGCAGTATGGACAGAAAGCACGCGGAACCCGTTATTCTCCAGGAGCTGCATCCATTCCAGGGCGGTCAGCGGGGCGACATTGACGCGAATAGCCTGGGCGAGGTCTTTGCAAACCTGTTTTCTCAACGTAAGGTCTATCTTGTCTGGGGCCAGACTCATTTCGTGGATTCCGTACCGTCCGCCCGGCTTTAGTAACCTGGCTGCCTCCTGGATGATCCTTTCCTTTTGAACGGGTGCTTGCATGGTTAACATCGCTTCGCCGTAAATGACGGTCGCAGACCGGTTGGGAAGCGGAACATGCTCCACATTACCGATTATGACGCTGCGATTGTCTCCGGATAGGTAAGACTGGACGGTTTGGGCTGCCTGCTCGTTTTGTTCGATTGCGATATAACTTTGCGGGCTCCGGCTGAGCGTCATCCGGGCAGTTATTCCGAGACCGGGGGCAAATTCAATGACTTGATCCATGCTGCGGATGTTCAAATGCTCCAGCATTTTTCGCGTCAGGCCGATGCCTCCGGGGCGGAGCACTTTTTTGCCGAGACTAGCCAATACCCAATGTCCGGGCATCTTCATGTAATCGGTGGTTAAAGTATTCATTTGGACCTCCTCCATGATATATAAGTCATGCAGAGTAAAACCTATTCAAAATAACTCAATCATGATGACTATAGACTATGTATTTTTATAACCTATATTGATAATGATTATCATTATTAATGATAGGATACAAAGGAATTTTTTTCAAGTAGTAATAATCGATTTAACGGAAATAAAAGCATTTAGAGCAGTAATGGAATAATGGGCTGAGCTTGAAGTTTCATTGACAATAAAGACTAGGTTATTTATAGTAAAATCAAGAAAAGTAAACGTTTACGTGATTGTTGTGTTTCAAAGTCGATGAGATTAAGTTGCGAATTGGAGAAGGTAATACGATGAGTTCAACGATCAAGGATGTCGCCAAACAAGTCGGGGTTTCGGTGGCAACGGTATCCCGGGTACTGAACAATTTGCCGGGCTACTCGGAAGAAACGAAACGCAAAGTGCTGCAAGCTGTGGAAGAGCTGAGTTATCAGCCTAATGCCATTGCTCGCGGTCTTGTTAGCAAACGGACGCAAACTATTGGTGTGCTGTTTCCCAGTGTGTCCAGTTCGTTTTCCTCCGAGATTTTGCATGGGATCGAGGATGTGGCGCAGAATCACAATTATAGCGTCATCGTTTGCAATACCGCGGAGGACGGGAAACGGACGATGAAATACTTGCAGGTGCTGCGGGAGAAGCAAGTTGACGGCATCATCTTTTCCAGCGGCGTGTTGGAGCCGGAGTATTACGAAGCCGTACGAGCGATGGGGATTCCGCTTGTCCTGGTGGCTACGAAGTCGGACTTTGATGACGTACCGTACATCAAAGTCGATGACCGGCAAGCGGCTTATGACGCGGCGGCCTATTTGATCTCCCAAGGGCACCGGGAGATCGCCATGATCGGCGGCGGCGAGAGCGACCTGATCGCGGGACAGCCGCGATACGAGGGCTTCCGCCAAGCGCTGCGGGATCATGGTCTCCCGCTGCGGGAAGACCATGTGCTGGACGGCGGCTTCACCTTCGAAGGAGGAAGCCGTGCCGCGGAGCGGCTGCTTACGGCCGCGCCCGAGGTGACGGCGGTATTCGCCGCCGGTGACGAGATGGCGATCGCCGTCATCTCTGTGGCGGCGAGGCTCGGCATCGCCGTGCCGGAACAGTTAGCCGTCATAGGCTACGACGACCTGAAGCTGGCCGAGATGAGCAATCCGCCGCTCACGACGGTGGCTCAGCCGCTTCAGGAGATGGGCCGACTGGCATCGGAGAAGCTGATCGCGATGCTGGGCACTGGCCAGCCGGCGGCCAGCGAAGTCGTGCCGCACCGCGTGGTCGAGCGGCAGACTGTCAAGCGGCGCTTGCGATAACAGCGAGCACCGCTTCAGGGTAACTCACCGCCACCGTTCCGGTTAGCCTGAGGCATCTTCAGGTCATACAAAGATACTATGGAGAAGTGTGAAAAGAATAATTTAGTATGAGAAATACATAAACGTTTACGCGGCAGTTAAAGTATGTGCATCACGGTAAAAATCGACTCCAGGGTAATAATAATAAGGAGGATTCGATTTTCCACGGTAGGAAACGCCCGATTCCGATTCGGAGCAAATACAGTTACTGGTCACCAATACAGGTCAACGAACGCAACGAATACGGATAAACCAACACAGGTCAACCCATGATGGATGGCCGACAATTTTGGAGGAGGAGCCAATATGGATAAGAAGTGGTGGAAAGAGAGTGTCGTGTATCAAATTTATCCGCGGAGTTTTATGGATAGTAATGGGGACGGGATCGGAGACCTCCAAGGGATCATTTCCAAACTCGACTATCTCAAAACGCTGGGGGTAGATGTGGTATGGCTTTGCCCTGTATATGAGTCGCCGAACGACGATAACGGTTATGATATCAGCAACTATCAAGGAATCATGCATGAGTTCGGAACGATGGCGGACTGGGAAGAGCTGTTGGCTGGCCTGCATGCGCGGGGCATGAAGCTGATCATGGACCTGGTCGTTAATCATAGCTCGGATGAGCATGCCTGGTTCGTCGAGTCGCGGAAGTCCAAGGACAACGAATACCGCGATTACTACATATGGCGCCCGGGCAAAGAGGGTAAGGAACCGAACGATTGGGGCTCATTTTTCAGCGGGCCGGCCTGGAAATATGATGAGCAAACGGACGAATATTATCTCCATCTTTTCTCGACGAAGCAGCCGGATTTGAACTGGGAGAACCCGAAGCTGCGCCGAGAAGTGTACGATATGATGACCTGGTGGCTGGATAAAGGCATCGACGGCTTCCGAATGGATGTCATCAACGTCATCTCCAAGGAGCCGGGGCTGCCGGATAGCTCGGACGGATCAGGCAATGGGGATCGTTATATCAACGGTCCGCGAGTGCATGAGTTTTTGCAGGAAATGAACCGGGAAGTGCTGTCCAAATATGATATTATGACGGTTGGAGAAACGGTGGACGTGACGCCGGAGGATGCGGTGCTGTTTGCCGGCAGCGACGGAAACGAGCTAAGTATGGTTTTCCAATTTGAGTTGATGGGGATTGACTCGGGGCCGACCGGTAAGTGGGAAGTGACGCCGTGGAAGCTGACAAAGTTCAAGGAAATTGTGAGTAAGTGGCAGACCAAACTCCAGGGCAAGGCCTGGAATAGTATCTACCTGAACAATCACGACCAGCCGCGACTGCTGTCAAGATTCGGGCATGACGGGGAGCATCACAACGTATCGGCTAAAATGCTGGGCACGCTGCTGCATACTCTTCAAGGCACGCCGTATATTTATCAGGGTGAAGAGATCGGCATGACCAACGTCCGCTTCGATACGATCGAAGAGTATAAGGACATCGAGACGCTCAATATGTATAAAGACTACCTGAGCAAAGGGCATGAAGCAGCCGAGATCATGGAGTCGATTTATGCGAAAGGGCGCGACAATGCCAGAACGCCTATGCAATGGAACGGAGAGGCACAAGCCGGGTTCACTACCGGAACGCCTTGGCTTGCCGTAAATCCGAACTACCGGGAGATCAATGTGGAGAATTCGCTAAAGGATTCGAACTCCATTTTCCACTATTATAAGGAGCTTATCGAACTGCGCAAAAAACATGACGTCATCGTATACGGGGACTACGCCATCCTGCAGGAGGATAACGAACAGATTTATGCTTACACGCGGACCCTGGGCGATGAGCAATTACTGGTCATCCTC
>DJTQ01000155.1 GCA_002439285.1 Paenibacillaceae bacterium UBA6304 | reverse complement strand
TAATCAGCGGGCATGACGATTTTGAGTTTGTCCGCAGTACGGTAAGACACGGCGGCATTGAGTATATCCTGAAGCCGATTGAGCCTCAAGCGATTAATGCAGCCGTTAGCAAGGCCGTCAGCCAGTGGCGGCGCGAAGAAGAGGACCGCCAGGAACACCAGCAGAAGAGCATCCAGTTAAACGAATTCAAACCTGTGTACGGGGAGAAGCTCCTTTCCTCGCTGATCGACGACCCGGGCTCCTCGGAATCCGCCTTCAGACGACTGCGAATGGAGGGTGTTATACCCGAAGGAGTGAATCAGGGACGGCTGCTGCTCATCCAGATCGATTCCGGAGATAGCGCTTTGCTGCAAAGATTCGGTCATGACAGCGAATTGCTGCATTTTTCACTCATTAATATTTGTAATGAATTTCTACTCTCTTCACGGCAAGGCATTGCATTCAAATACTGGGGAGCGCCAATGGAAATCGTGATCCTGACCTGGGGCCAGCCGGATCGTGCGCCGGAACTGATCTCAAGGATCAATGACGGGCTGTTTTACACACTTCAGCGGCGTGTCCATGTCGGCCTGGTGACCGTCGGCGAGCTTCCCCAAAGCCTTCCCGGGCAGTATGACGAGGCGGATGCCGCGATCCGCCGCAGAAATCTGCTGCAGCCGGATCAATACGTTCATAGCCTAAAGTCTTCCCTTTCCCCGCAGGAAATAGTGGAGAGCGGTACGCATTTATCCTTTGAAAATGTACAGGAGGACTGGAAAACGGCGATTCTGAGCGGGGATCGCGGTCAGATTACTTCAACCGCCCAGCATTGGATCGATGAACTGTGCCGTTCGGGCTTTGTATCCCCCGAACTTCTCGAGTCCTGGGAAAAAGACATTCTGTCTTTTCGCGTGAGACTGCTGCGAGAAACCCTGGGGAAGGATGCCGACAGCTTGGTGTCTGAAACGGAACCGGCTGAGCCTGTTCTAGTTCCGCCTCTGACGAACAGATATACCTTCTCCCCGTTCGCCTGGCGCGATTGGTCGGAGAGTTTCATGACCCGTCTCGCCGCGGAAATCTCGGCGCGCCGTTCGGGCGAGAACCGGTTAATCAGCGAAATTATTAACTATATCGAACAAAACTACCGGAACGAGCTGTCTCTCCAGGAGATCGCTCATCATTTCTATGTCAGCCGCGAATATGTTTCCCGCAAATTTAAGCAGGAATTCGGTATCAACTTCTCTGATTATCTGACCAAGTACCGGATCGACAAGGCCAAGAAGCTAATGCTGAATCCGGACCTGAAGCTCCAGCATATCGCCGAGATGGTCGGCTTCAATGACGTCAAATACTTCAGCAAAGTATTCAAGAAGCAGGAGGGCGAAACCCCGCGGGAGTATCGAAGCAAGTAAACCTCCGTAGTGATCCTTGCGTTGTGTTACCTGAATTTAGTAGGCGCTGGAGTTAAACGGATAGTGCAGCAGCTTAGATGTGTAGTGTGGGTATCAATAGTTACAGGGGATGCTACGAACACTGGAGATGCTACGGTCACTGGAGATGCTGTTAGTTTGGTCGAGTCGTATGGCATGCGGTCATTATAGTTGCTTGGTGTTCGTGTCCGGCTAACGAACACAGTTACCCTTATTGGGCTAATATGCGGTTAATTCAGAATGTAAAGAACTCCAGAAACGTTATTTACAGCAAGAAGGCAGAAATTCGCCTATTATTGCCTAAATAACGCTACTGGAGTTCGTTAGGTTTCAAAATGTATCGATTTACTCCGTTGTAAAGTCTCCAGAAAGAAGCTCCCGTAAACAAGCACCGGATAAATAAATGTGCTACCTGCTACAGCTTGCGTTCATACCATTGCAAAAAGGCCTCCGCGACGGCCTTACCTGCCAATCCGTTAGGATGGGGGTCGTCCCCCGGGCTCATAAATTCCGGCCGGACCCGGTGTTCCTGCGGTGTGGGCTGCGACAATACGGCGGCCAGATCAAATACTCGGCTTACCCCGGCAGGAGGGGCGGTACGCAGCGCTTCGTTTACCTTCCGCCATTCCTGCTCGCGGTTCCCGCTGAAATTAAACGGCGGCACCGTAAACAGAATGATCTCAACCTCGTTATTGTTCGCTTTGAGAATCGAAACAATGTCCGTCAAGTCCTGCAGCAGTTCCTCCGCGCTCCGTTCGCCGATATCGAGATCGTTAACGCCCAGCGCGATCAAGACTTGTTCCCCTTGCTTGGCCTTATGAAGCCAAGCTCCGTCCGCAGCGGCGTCATAAGCGCGAGCCCAACCCGAACCGAGATTCCAGACATTATAGTCCGCGCCTAGCCCTTCTGCGATTCGCGCTACCCAATATTCATAGCCGTCCTTTGCCGTTCTCACACCTTGGGTAATTGAATCCCCAAAGAACACCATGCGCAGGCCGGTTTGTTTCTTATACCCGATCCAAGCAGGCATCACTAACAGGTTCTCCGACGGCACGAACAAATCGCCTTCCGGTTCATCCGCGTGTTTCCCGGGGGTGTTGTAGGCTGTTACCAGCATCTGCTCGGTATTATAAGGAACCGATCTGCCGGAGCCCGAAGCGATCGTCCAAGTAAAGGCCAGATCATGGCCTTGCGGCAGGTCGATCTCGACAGGGTCGCTCCAGAACGTCTCTCCTGGACGTACCAGCCGGGTCAGGCTACCGCCAAAAGTAACCGAAACCTGGGATGGACCGGAAACTTCCCCGTTCCTTTCGGTTCCACCGTCCGCTACAAATGCGGCCTCAATCAGCCAATTTCCGCCGGGTTGCCCGCCTTTGGCTACTTCCCCTCTGTCCCAGGTGGAATCCACCGCGTTGCTGAACCAGAATCGAAGCTCCATTCTTCCCTGTTCCCGGAGCCGGACATAGGTCCGGTATGTATGCGTAAACGCTTCTTCGCGATCCATAATATAGTTGGAAGCCATCGATACAACCGTTGCGGAACCATACTCCCGCATTAAGGCCTTATCATGGGCCGATTTGTCTTGCATTCTGTCTTGTTCCATACTGCACCCCTCACCTATCATCCTATTTCTACTTCCCCTCGAACTATTGTACAAAAAAACCGGGGCTGCGACTACAGCACCCGGTTTAAAAATGATTTGGTCCGCTCATGTTGCGGACTGCCGAACAATTGATCCGGCGTTCCCGACTCGATGAATTCGCCGTCCGCCATGAACATGACCCGGTCGGCGACCTCCCGGGCAAAACCCATTTCATGGGTTACTACGATCATAGTCATTCGCTCCTCTGCCAACTGGCGCATAACCTGCAGAACTTCACCCGTCAGTTCCGGATCGAGCGCCGAGGTCGGCTCGTCAAAGAGCAGGATCTCCGGGCTCATCATAAGCGCCCGGGCAATCGCAACACGCTGCTTCTGGCCTCCGGATAAATTGGATGGGTAGGCCTCCCCCTTATCCTGCAAGCCCACCTTTTCCAGCAAACTAGAAGCCTTGCTCCGAATCTCCGCGGCCGAAGACTTCTTCATCAGCTTTGGAGCCAATTCCAGATTAGCTCTTACCGTCAAATGGGGGAACAAGTTGAAATGCTGAAACACCATTCCCATGCGAGACGTGATTTCCTTGATCTTCGCCCCGGACGGGTAGGCCCCATCATTCACTAAATATTCGTTTCCAATCCGGACGCTTCCGCCGTTCACTTCTTCCAGATGGGCAAGACTGCGAAGCATCGTGCTCTTCCCCGAGCCCGAAGGTCCGATCACCGCTACCACCTCGCTCGGAGCTACGCTAAAGGACACGTCCTTCAACACTTCCAGCGCATCAAAAGATTTTCGCATATTCGTCACTTCAATAATGGCATTATTCATCATCGCAAGTCTTCCTTTAATCAAATTTAAATTTTCGCTCCAATATTTTAAATAAAAGAGTTAGTACCAGCGTCATCAGTAAATAAATGACACCGGCAACCACAAACGGCGTGATCGTGAAATCGCGGTTAACGGCGGTTTGGGCAAAATGCAACAGCTCAGGGACCGCGACCGCATACAACAATGCCGTATCCTTCACCAATGTAATCGATTCATTCGACACCGCCGGAAGCGCGATCCGAAACATCTGCGGCAGAATAATCCGGGTCATCGTGTGCCAGCGTCCAAGTCCTAATACCTGCGCCGCTTCATACTGACCTTTGTCTATCGCCAGCAGACCTCCCCGGAAAATTTCAGCGAAGTAAGCGGCGTAATTCAAAGTGAAGGCCAGGCACGCAGCCGCAAAGCGGTCCATGACCAGATATTCCCCGATCACCGGGATAACCGGCAACCCGAAGCAGAAAAACAGCATCTGCAGCAGTAGCGGCGTGCCGCGCATGACATAAATATAGATATTGGCGATCCAGGCCAGAGGTCTGACCCGGCTCTTAACCATTAGGGTAAAGACAAACCCGAGCGGTATGGACGTGACAATCGCCAAAAAGAACAGCAAGATCGTTGTTCTCGCACCTTCCAGCATCGGTCCCGTAATATCCAACAAATAATCCAGACTCATATCTAACTCTCCTCATATGAAAACTAAAAACCGGATTCATAGTACAATCCGGTTTGGTAATGCAGTTTCTCTCAATTCCCACATTAGTTGTGAAACTTGAATCTAGTTCAGTACCTTGTCTTCCCCGAACCATTTCTCGGAAATTTGTGCCGCAGTCCCATCCTGGCTAAGATCATTAAATGCCTTTTGCAGCTTGTCCAACAGCTCTTCATTACCTTTCTTCACGCCGATTCCGTACTCTTCGGGAGCAAGCGATTCATCAAGCAATTTGAAGGTTCCTTCTTCTTTGGACATATAATAGCGCGCTACTACTTCGTCTATCACGACCGCATCCAGACGTTTTGTCTTCAAATCGCTTAAAGCGAGCACATTATCCGGAAATTCAGAAACTTCTTTGATCTCGGCTTTAATCGGATTTGCATCCAAAGCATCCGCCGCGGAGGAGAGCGTTTGAAGGCCGACGACTTTACCGGCCAGTTCGCTGATTGCAACAATTGGCGAGTCTGCCAAAGTCACAACTACCTGACTATTTTTTAAATATGGCTTGGTGAACAACACTTTGTCCTTGCGCTCATCGGTAATCGTATATCCGTTCCAAATCAAGTCGATCCGTCCGCTGTTCAACTCCGATTCTTTAGACGACCAGTCGATAGGCTGAAAAGAAACCTCCATCCCCATCTTCTCCGCCGCTGCTCTCGCATAATCGATATCGAATCCGACGAGGTCATTATTGTCGTCCCGGAAACCCATCGGGGCGAACTTGTCGTCGATTCCGATCACAAGCTTATTATCGTCCTTGCCGGAGCCCGAGCAGCCCGCCAAAGCTATTAACATCATACCCAATACCAGTACCAAAATTGCACTCTTCTTCATCTAATTTCTCCCCCATCTCGGTGACAAAAGCGATGTATGCTTTAGTTCGTTAATACGTTATCAGATTCTCATGATACCATACTACCAAAGAAGAGTCGAGAGGGGTGATAGTTTCCCAGAAATTGGCCTACTCTGATACAAACCCGGCCAGTTCCCGATAGATTCCGACGATTTCCTCCATTTTCATCCGGACAAGGCCACTGGAAGACGGGGCTACGAAATCGATAACGCCATCGACGATCGATTCGTTCTGGAAACCCCAATCCGCCCGTGGACGGCCGCTGTACTCGGTGTACACGCCTTTGCCGACAAAACAGGCGATCTTAGGCCGGTACTCCTTGAGCTTATCCCGCAATATAAGCCGGCCCTGCTTGTATTCATCGCGCGTGATATCTTCCGCACCACGGGTGGGGCGCGCTACGATGTTCGTAAAGCCATAACCTAGCTTAAGCAGGTCTTGGTCTTCCGCTGCTTCGTACAAGCGCGGGGTTAGTCCAGAACGATACAAGATGCGCCAGAAGTTATTTCGCGGATTCGCATAATGATGCCCCGCTTCCCCGGAACGGATGCTGGGATTGAACCCGATAAACACAATAACCAAGCCGTGATCGAGATGGTCCGGCACTTCCTCTAACTTATCAACTAACCTATCATCCATCGCTAAGCCGCCCCCTCCTCCGTTCTTTTATTTTATCCTTAATAGCAAAGAAGACGACGTACATTACGATAAATATAAGCAGCGCTATACCTTCCTCGGCCAACAAATAATACGGGTACGGACCGAGCATATCCAGAATGGACGGGGTGTCCGGCTTATGCATCAGGAACATGTAGTTTGATCCGATTGCGTAATTGAGAAGCCCTATGACCAGGGCCAGACCATTTAAAAACAACATCGTTTTCCCGATGGACTTCCAGGTAGGCCGGTGCTGCTCGATCCAGGTCATGTATAACGAAGCTAAAATGATCGCTGCATGAGCAATAAAGAATTGAAAAAAACGAAAATGCGGAAACCCGTACGCCAGATTCGGCGTTAGTATAGCCTGTAGCGCCCCGCCGATGCCGGCAAAAAACAGGATTTCATACAGGAATCGGCTCCGGCTCCACAGCATGATGATCGAGAGCAACAACGTTATGGTACATAATTCAAAAGGGAGGGTATGACGAATATTCCAAATCCCTTGCGCCCAATACCATACATTCAATGAGACTTCGGATATCAGAAGAATCCCGAGCAATCCAAATCTAACCGCACGGTGCCAAGCATCCCGCGACCGGATTTCTTTTCTCCTCACGTATAATCCCAGAATCATCACAATCAGCAGCCCGATCCAGACTAAATGCGATGGAGAGAAAAGCAAAAATTCCGGTGCTTGCCTGGAAGAAAAAATCGATCCTATTCCCATAGGGATTCCCCTTTCTATCTTGGCAGCGAAACATCGTTCCGCGCCGTGCTTACCCGATTTCTCCCACTCTCCTTGGAACGGTACAGCGCCCTGTCCGCCTCCATCAATAGATCCTCCAGCGGAATCCCGCACACCCCCGATTCGGCGACCCCGAAACTGGCCGTAATCCCAATGGGTCCCTCTGCGGAGCTCAGCGGTGCGGATGCAATTTCCCGGCGTAAATTCTCGGCAATAACGACTGCTTCGGACAAACCGACCCGCGGGAGGGCAATGACAAATTCCTCGCCGCCATATCTGCCAAGGAGGCCCCCGGGTATCAGGTTGCCCTCACCTATTCCAGCGATATGGCGGAGCGCCTGATCCCCTATCCCGTGCCCAAACCGGTCGTTAATATGTTTGAAATGGTCAATATCAAAGATAATCATCGAAAAGGGCTCTCCGGCGTTATCGGTCTCCGCCAATAGGCTGCGGGCCGTTTCCATAAAATGAGCCCGGTTATAAATTCCCGTTAGCCCGTCGTAAGTGGCCAGCATCGTGAGTTTTTCCTCCATCCGGGCACGTTCGGTGACATCCATCACGGTAATCGTTTTTCCTACAAACCGCCCTCTACGGTTAATGACCGGGGATGAATGAAGTTGATAGTAACAAAATTCCTGGCCGATGCTCCAGCTGATTTCCTTTTTATCGGTCACATTGGGATCGGAATGAAAATCGAATACAGGCTCATCAAAGTTTTCGGACAAAGTGATATCGCATACGGGCTTACCGATGTTCCCATAGCTGAGTCCCGGAATCATCATCTCCGCTGCCGGATTGAAATCCGCCAACAGTCCGGCCGGATCGACGACCAGGACGCCGTCGCGCATACTGTCAAATATATATTCTCTGGCCACGGGCGTTACGATCATTAAACCGGAGGTCCGGATCGCCCAAATATAAAAAAGAGATGTCACACACATCACGATAGGTACGGGATCCATACCAAAGGGGGTTAACTTCATCAGATACAGAAACGAAGCCAAACCCGGCAGGACGAAGCCGATTAACAGGGCTGTGATTTGTCGTCTTAGCACGTTTTTCCGCCGGTTCCAATAACGCAACAGCAGGAAGGTGCCCACCAGCATACAGCCGACCGTATAACTTCCGTGCACGACATACCATTCCCCCATCACGATATCCATCATGGGCCTTGGAGCATCGGAGTTCAAATAAATCTCCCTGTAGAACAGGTGATGCCATTCGTTCGTCGTAATCATGACTAGCGTCATCGCGGGGATCACCAGCATCAGAAGTAGCTTGCCGATGGTCATGAACTTCTCCAGCCCTACATAATACATGACAAGCACAAGACTAAGCGGAGCTATAAAGGGCATCCCGACATATTCCACATTCGCCCAAAACATCATTTCCGCCAGTGTGCCTCCGGTCAGTTCAAAGGCAAATCCGAAAGCGTAGACGGCTGATAAGGCGGTAATCCAGAAAAAAATATTAATACCGGAATATTTATTCCGGTTGATGAACGCATATATGGCAAGCAGCACACTCAGCACGCCTGATAATGCCGCCAAAACTATAAAAATGCTAATCGGTGAATTCATGTAAATTTTAGCTCCATTATTTCAATTATTAAAATATTAGTTATATGGTAGCATATTAAGCCGGCATTAGCGTTAGAAATCAATTCCCAATGTGTCTGTTTTTTTTGCTATAATGAAGTCACATCTCGGAAAACGTTTTCCGAATGGTGGATAAGCCGCTTATACCCTATTTGATTAGGTATTCATTTGCTATTAAAGCCGGATTTCCACAATTCAAATTCAAGCCGGATAGGAAGCGATTTCCAAAGGTAAAGGGGAGGCATTCTGTATCCCACAACTACTCCATAATCAGGAAAAGAGGGATTCTCCGTGAGTGAGGCAAGACCACGCAATCTGACCGTCGACCAAATCGGGTACCCGCTAATTGGCGAGAAATCCGTTATCAGCGCAGGCAAATCAGGAACGTTCAAAGTAATCCATTCCATTACGGGGGAGACGGTATTCCAGGGGGAAACAGGAACCCTGCAGTCTGATGAAGCGGCTGGTACAGAGGTATGCACTGGCGACTTCTCAGCTCTGGCAACGCCCGGCAGTTACTATGTCCAACTCGACGATGAGGTTTCCGCTCCGTTTGTCATTGCGGATAATCCCTATAAGGAGCTTCATCAAGGCCTTTTGAAGGCCTTTTATCTATTCCGCTGCGGATGCGACCTGGAGGAAGAATATGCCGGACCGTGGAGTCATCAAGCCTGCCATTTGGCGGACGGTACTCTCTACGACGATCCTGAAGTGAAGCTGAACAGCACAGGAGGCTGGCATGATGCCGGAGACTACGGACAGTATACCGGCCCAGGGGCCAAAGCGGTAGCCGACCTCTTGCTGGCATTCGAGCTTTATCCTCAGGCTTTTAGGTCCCCGCTTCCAATCCCTGAAACCGACGGAGTCACACCGGACGTGCTGCATGAATGCCGCTATGAATTGGAATGGCTGTTCAAAATGCAGGATGATCGAACGGGCGGCGCCTTTCATAAATTGACGACCAAGCAATTTCCGGCCTTAAATGTAATGCCGGAAGACGATCTAGCGGATTTATACTTCCTCCCGGTATCGGCAACGGCTACAGGCTGCTTCGCAGGCGTTATGGCGCTGGCTTCCCGGATCTACCGCCCGTTTGACGACAGCTTTGCCGACCGCTGCCTGGCGGCTGCTAAACGGGCTTGGCAATGGCTCCTCGATCATCCCGAAGTTCCCGGCTTTAAAAATCCGCAGGATATCGGTACCGGGGAATACGGGGATGAACAAGAGTTGGATGAACGCTACTGGGCGGCAGCCGAACTGTTCCGGACAACCGGTGATGAGACGTACCATATGCAATTCAAAGCGTTGGCTGCACAGCAGTTTCCGAAGTACGAGCTAGGCTGGGCCGACATGGGCGGCTATGGAAGCTTTGCTTATCTGTTGGGAGATTCGGCTAAGAGTGACAGCACCTTGTTTAATCAGCTTAAAGGAGGGTTGCTTGCAGAAGCAGACAAGCTGGCTTCCATCTGCGCCGCGGACGGGTACGGTATTTCGCTGACAGCGGCAGACTACATCTGGGGCAGCAACATGGTTTTGGTGAACAGAGCCATGCTTCTGCTGATTGCCTACCACCTTAGCGAAAATAGCAGATATGAATTAATAGCGCTGAATCACCTTCATTATCTGATGGGCCGCAACCCGCTGGATCTCAGCTATGTGACCGGGTACGGCGATCGTCCGGTGATGCATCCGCATCATCGCCCGTCTGTCGGAGATACCGTGTCCGCCCCTGTACCCGGGCTTGTGGCCGGTGGTCCGAACCGCGGGCTGAACGACGATTGTATGATGCAGCATCTACAAGGTAAAGCCCCGGCACAGTGCTTCATCGATGATGAACTTAGCTATGCCGGCAATGAAGTGACAATTTATTGGAATTCCCCCGCCGTCTTCGTAGTCTCGCATTTTGTGAAATAGTCGTGCTTAAAACGAATATATAGAGGTATTTGCCCATGATATTTATTACTAAAAAACTAATTTATAGCCTAGCTGAGCCTCACAGAGAACCTGGCATGCTTGTTTGTTACGCCACTCCTCAAGGCTTTTCAGCTATTACAAGTCGAGCTATATTGCTCATAAATGATAATAGGATGATTGTTCTTTTCCTCAATCTATTTTCAACTAAAGTAGTACAAAAAATTGAATTTGAAATAGCTGACATTCAAAATCAAAAGTATCATTCTAAAACTCCGCTTACTGCATTATGGTCGTTTAAAATTATGGACCGAATTTGGAAATTCAGAATATCCAAAAAAATTGTTACTCTTGGTTCTATGCAAAGTGAATTTTTAACTTTTATACAACAAAACATATTCAAATAATGGGACAATCCAAAAAAAGAGGATGGCTTGAAATAATCAAGTCCATCCTCTTTTCCTTGTATCTGTTACAGGTCACTCCTTACCTAAGAGCTCTCCGCCTTGATCGCCAATATTGTATTTATGATCTCTGCCTGCTTCTTCAATCTCTTGATAAGCCCAATAGGTAGTAGGTACGTCCGTAAAAGTCATGGTATTCGTTCCGGTGAGCGGACCGCGTTTGAATAAACGATTGAGCACCTTCACGGCTTCAGCTCGGGTCAGCTCTCCATCCGGTCTGAACGTATTGTCATCATACCCCACCATGAAGCCGGTGGAGTTCATAAAGGAAATGGCTTCAGCCGCCCAATGCGCCGAGGACACATCCTTATAACCTGAACTGCTTTGGCCGGGCAGGGAGGAACAGCCTTCAAATGCTAAGGCATCCTGTGCACACTCCTGCTGGATCCAACGGTAAGCGATCATGGCCATTTGCGCCCGCGTCACCGAACCATCCGGATCGAAGCTGCCTTCCATAGTTCCCGTCATCATCCCCAGCGCTTTGGTTTGCAGAATCTCATTGTAGGCCCAATGTGCTGCGCCGACATCCCCGTAAGGAGTTTGATCTGCAGTTGCCTTAGGATCGGCTGCATTGCGCGCCAGCATTGCGGCCATTTGAGCACGAGTAACGAATGCGCCAGGACGGAATTCAGTTCCGAATCCGTTAATGTATGCAGCATGCTGGCTTACATGCGCAGCCTTCCACCCGTCCATATACACGAGCGTAAACGTACTGAACTTCGTAATCGTAAACTCAATGCCTTCGGAACCGTCTTTCAGGCTTACCAGCTTGCCTTGAAGCAACTCCTTCGTTCCGTCGCTATGCTCGATAAAGACACCGAGATTGTCAAGGACCTTCTGCCGTTCGGCAGAATCGACAGGCAAGCTGTCCTTAAGCGGCAAAACAATGGATACTTCCCGGTTTTGCATATTCGTTTCGATTTCCATAGGCCGGCCCAAAACCCGAACCGTTTGATCACGGACTACGTTTTGAATCATTTTTTCTTGCTTCGCGCGTTCCTCCACTTGCTTGCGTCCGGTTTCCGATTTAATAGGGACAATCCGGAAATACAAATCCTCGTTGAAATCGGATACGGAGATCAACGGAATCGAAATTACTGCATTATCCGTCTCAATCTCCAGATTTAAGTTTCCGTCCCGCAATTGTTTTAATGCCGCTTTTGGCACCTCTACCATCACTTCCGAAACCTTATCATCGATATCAGGAATGACGATTCTTACTGTGTCGATCCCCAACTGCTTCGCTTTCTCAACGGTATCTTTCGCAATATTCTCGGACATGGATACATGATCTTTCACGGTCCCGTTCGCTTGCGTTGTACGCGTAATCGACGTCTTGGCCAGGTTCGTTCCATTGGCTCCGTCAACATCGACTACAATCTCTTCTTTTTTGGATGAAGGCGCAGTTGCAGCTCCATTGCCGCTATTACCGCTGACATTGCCGCTGCCAGACCCGGTCCCTCCGCTTGGCGGATTAGGATTAGTTGCCGCGTTTTGAGTAAAGATCGCGGTGGTCACTTCCCCGGCGGGGTTGCCGTCTTCCGCTTTCCCCCGGATTTGAACTGTAACGTTTCCGTTGAAGACCGGGGGATTACTTGGTTCATAGCTACTCCAACTGTTTCCATGATCCGTGGAGTATTCCATGGAACCATCAGCACCGATCAGTTGGTTCGCCGCATCATCCGCGGTTACGCTTGGTGCCGAAGGAATCGGGATAACTTGAGGTTCCCTGAAGTACAGAACGGTTACCTCTCCGGCAGGAACTTCCGCAGTCGCTTTTACGC
>DJTQ01000156.1:1512-7621 GCA_002439285.1 Paenibacillaceae bacterium UBA6304 | reverse complement strand
GCGCGTATAAAGGAATGAAGGCAATCATGACCGGCACGGCCCAGGCGGACAATATATTAATCCAGTTCAGCAAGCGGGTCTCACCTCTTTAGCGTTAGTGTAGACGCTGGTGGCGGAACGACCGGAGGTTGTTTCCAGGCATGCCGCTTGCGGTACCAGCGATCCGCCACGATAGCCGCCAAAGTAGCGATGCCTGTAGCCAGCAGCGTTGAGCCAACGATTTCGGCCGGGTTAACCGAATTGAAATTCAGCCGAATGGCAATCAGCGTAGTCGGAATCAGTGTAATGCTTGCCGTGTTAAGCGCCAATAAAGTACACATGGCCGGAGATGCGGTCTCCTTGTCCGGATTAAGTTCCTGAAGCTGCTGCATCGCTCGGATTCCCATAGGGGTGGCAGCATTGCCAAGCCCTAGAAGATTGGCGCTCATATTTGAAAGAATATAGCCCATGGCGGGGTGATTCTTCGGAACGTCGGGAAACAAATAAGAAACGATGGGACCAAGAAGCTTGGATATGCGTTTCACCAGTCCGGCATCCTCCGCCAGCTTCATAATGCCCATCCAGAACACGAGTACGCTAATCAGACCTAGACAGACCGTTACGCCTGTCGCCGCCCCTTCAAATGCAGCTTGTGTTACCACATTGATATCACCCTTTACCGCGGCGAAAAGAAAACCGATCAAGATTAAGGCCAACCAAATTTTATTGACCATTTCCCCTTCCCCCTATTCATAAATGCTTCCCCTCATAAACAGGAACCGACCCGATCTCTTCTTTTTTAATGGATATCGATATCTTTCCCCGGTAGCCGAATGAATTCGATTCCGCTCCTTTTAATACTAGTCTAAGCTCGACATCATCCTTTTCCTCTTCAGAAAGCGGGTAACGAAAGCTTGTACCTGTCCTTAGTTCGTTTTGCACGGACTGCCCTTCTTCGACTAAAGAAGTAAGCGGATAATGGGTAAAAGCATAATCAAGCAGTTTACGATGATCGTTCCAGTCGTCCCCGTCATTGATCGTAACGGCCACAACCTGCTGTCCGTTCCTGGTCGCCGAGCTGACGAGACAGCGTCTGGCAATTTTGGTATAGCCCGTTTTAACGCCGTCCGCTCCCTCATAGAACCGGAGCATTTTATTTTTGTTATCCCAACGGTAATCCCAGGGATCATTCGGGTTCGGAGCTTTTCTGGATGGTGTACGAACAATCTCTTTGAACAGCGGATTATGAAGAGCATAAGCAGTCAGCTTAGCCAAATCATTGGCAGAAGAATAATGTCCATTCGCATCCAATCCATGAGGATTTTGAAACCGGGTATGTTCCAGGCCGAGCAGCTTTACCTTCTCATTCATGAGATGAACGAAGCCCTCTTCCGAGCCTCCGACATGTTCGGCAATCGCTGTCGCCGCATCATTTCCGGACCGGAGCATTAAACCGTACAACATATTCTCAAGACTCATTTCTTCACCAAGTTGCAGATAAATGGAGGAGCCTTCTTTCCCGAAAGCATTTCGACTGACTTTTACTTTTCCCTTGGTTTGTCCGTGCTCGATTGCCACAATGGCGGTCATAATTTTGGTCAAGCTGGCAATCGGCAATTCATCATCTCCGTTAGAGCTATATAATATTCTGCCTGAGGTGACGTCAATTAACGCTGCCGCTTGTGCATGTGTCGACGGTGCTTCCGGCGCTTTTTCCATAGCCCTGGCTGTCAGCGGAACGGCTAGCAGCAGTCCTAATATCAGCAATCCGGCTGCCCTTATCTTCGGTGAAATTCTCATTCGTCATCTTCCTCCGACTCTCGCTTGCGCGAGCTAGTAACTACTATATGCGGTCGGTGCCTGGAGTATGTCCAAGCCCAACCTTTAAATAAGGCCAAAAAAAGACCCCTCCCGGGGGCCCGGAAGGGAACGGCTGTTTTAAGCAAAAGGATGTATGGCCGCATCCGGGGAATTTGCAACATCCGGCTTGCCCGTTGTTACCGAACTTGTCACGGTTTGAACCGATCCGTTCGGAAACATGGTCTGTATTTTATCGATCACCATAGGGACCGCATCGATGATTTTCTCCATTAAATGGGTTTGATTATCGAGCGGAACGATGTGAACTCCCTGTTTGCCCACCACGAGGAATGCAATCGGATTGATCGAGACGCCGCCCCCGCTGCCGCCGCCGAACGGTCTGGATTTGCCTCCTCCTTCAGAGTTGGTCCCGCTCTTTTCATGACCATCGTCAATGTTAAAATCGCTGCCCCCGGCAGCAAATCCGAAGCCGACGCGGCTGATCGGAAGGATGACACTGCCGTCCGGCGTTTCAACCGGCTCGCCGACAATCGTATTCACATCAACCATATCCTTGATGTTTTCCATCGCGGTTTTCATTAGCCCTTGAATCGGATGCTCAACCATAATAATTCCTCCTCAGTGCGATATAGATAAGTACTTACCATCGCTTTTTCGTATTGTGAGCACTTTGAAGGCGGAGTATGCACCATCCCTTTTAATCCCTGAACTCATGATTTGGCCTTCGTCAGAAGGTCTTTCCATTTCTTCACTCCTCCCTTGACTTTCAAAACCCGAACCATGAGGACGATTCCGGCATACATGGCGCTCACGAGACGGATTTCAGCCGTACAATTCAGCTCGGTGGAAAATAACGGGGGACTTCCGAACACAGGGACAACGAATAGCTTTGGACGCTGCCGCAGGGACAGATGATAGGACAGTATCCCGACAAGGCTTGTCTTCAAAGCCCACAGGGCCCCGGTAAGCGTTGCCGTATGCGCGGCATCCCTTAGCGCCACGTTCGTGGACCATTCCAAGCTGAGTAGAGAAATCCGGCGCAGGGTGGTATTCATCCATTTTTTCAACCCTTTGGTCGCTTGGATCATCTCGCGAAATTGGTCCGCCCAACGATGGACTTGTTCCTTATCAATTTCCTGTTCACCGGCTGCCGTATGCGTCTTGAAGAAATTATCGCTACGATCATTTTCGACCCACAAACCCTTCTGCAGCTTGTTCAGCCCCATGGCGGGAATTCGATAATGGAATGTAATCAGCCCAAATAATAGCCTTACATCGATCAGAATCGTTTCATCCTTGTTTTCCTTCTTTGCTTTGACAACAAACGTTATTTTGGACAACAAAATCAGGGAAAGAACCAGCAGCAACAGGACCAGGATGCTTCCGAGCCAAATCCACACGGGAGTGCCCTCCATGCCATTTCAGATAACAAACTCCGATTAGTATGACACGATCCACATAAAAAAATTCCAAGTTTGGTATTATTGGCGCATAAGAAAAAAAGGCTAACGGCGTCTTTAGGTTCGGACTTCTACGTTCGTGCGTGAGGAGGTATGGGTATGGGATTTCACCCGCTGTTATTATAGGGTCAGAACACGACTTTAAAGGCGGGCCGTAAACATTCCCCCCACCATACCCATTCCCTCTTCTATTCTAAATCGCATATACATCATAGTGATGGAGAATTCTAACGGAACTCAGGAACGTTATTCTTATCAAATTGACCGTTTCTCTTCCGTAACGGAACTAGAAGCCGTTATTTAGTCCGAAATCACCCCTTCTGGTCTGATTTCTACCAAATAAGGTTCCTGGGTTCCGTTATGTCCTCACGACAATGCACTTATACTAAAATAACGGCTCTGATTTCCTTTAACTATAAATTATGGAGACTTTCGAGATAGGTAGAACATGCGGAACATGCGGACTTGTTGAACTTGCGGAACTTGCGGAACTTGCGGAATATGCCGAATTTGCAGACCGCGTCTGGTACACAATATGGTTTCCTTGGCCTACAATACTAATTCCGAGGTTTATACTTTCTGTAATGTCAAAAAAGCCACCCTTAAAGGGTGGCGGGAGCGACCTGATGCACATTGTATTGCTTCGACACACTATTATTTTCTTGAATGAGGAATATCGGTTTAACGCTCGAGTCCCTGCTCCTCTTCCTGTCCAGCTTCTTGCTCCGTCTTGTCCACGTCGTCAAAAGTAAGCTGCTGCTCCTCAAGTTTCTGAAATAACAGCTGCGTCTCTTCCTCCAACTGTTCTGCGCTTTCGAAATCCGCCAGATCAGGCAGATCCTTCAAATTTGCCAAACCGAAATAGTCAAGAAAGGCTTTTGTAGTCCCGTACAAAATGGGGCGTCCGATCGCTTCCGCCCGGCCGACCTCTTCAATGAGATCTTTGTTTACCAGTGTATGAATCGCCCGCTCGGATTTAACTCCCCGAATTCCCTCCACTTCAATCCGAGTGATTGGCTGACGGTACGCGATAATGGACAATGTCTCCAAAGCGGCCTGAGACAGAGAGGAACGCGAAGGCGAATAGGCGAGCTTCTCGAAATAAGGCGCATGTTGCGGCAGCGTAGCGAGCTGATAATGGCCGGCAATATGAACGATTTGTAGCCCCCGACCTGCCCGTTCAAAGGAATTCTTCATATCTTGCAGCGCATCTGTGACTAAATCCGGCCTTTGTTCCGTCACCTCCGCTAGCTGCTTCAGACTGATTCCTTCCTCACCCGCTAAGAATAGCAACCCCTCAATAATCGATTTCAATTCCTGATAATTCATTTGCCTTTCCTTCCCCTCTCCACTCCATGACAATATCATCGAACAACTTGTTTTGATAACAAACGATTTGTTTCATTTTCATCAGCTCTAAAATCGCTAAAAACGTAACGACGATTTCATGCCGGTACATTTCCTGATGCAAGAGCTTGGAGAACAGCAGCCTGCCTCCCTTTCCGACACCTTCCAGTGCGGAGACGACTTCCTTGATCCGGTCTTTGACAGAAATCTCATCTCGATGAATACGAGCTACCGTGTTGCGTTTGACCGCTTTCCGGATCGCCTTCTGAAATACGGCGATCAAGTCCGCAGCATGCAGGCCTTTAACCGGATTCTCTTCGATTTCAGGCAAATAAGGCGTCAAATCCTCGGGCTCCTTGGAAAAAATCAGACTCCGCTCCCACTCGCGCTCATGGAGATGCTCGGCAATCCCTTTATATTTGCGGTATTCGATCAGTTGGCGGATGAGTTCATCCCGCGGATCCTCTTCTTCCTCCATCAAATAATCGAAATCATCGTCAAATTCAATCACGGGCGGCTTGGGCAGTAACTGCTTGCTTTTGATCGACAGCAGCGTCGCCGCCATCACGAGAAATTCGCTGGTCACTTCCAGCTCCAGCTCCTGCATATTGTGCAAATATTCGAGGTACTGATCCGTAATTTCACTGATCGAAATTTGGTGAATATCAATCTCCGCTTTATCGATCAGATGCAAAAGAAGATCCAGCGGTCCTTCGAATGATTCCAGCTTATATAATACGGTCGTCAATGAAACTTCCCCCACCCATGGCATACAAATGCTTATACAGTCTCTTATAAAAGAAAAAATGCAGTACCCCGAACGAGAAGGGTACTACATTAAATAAGCACTATTTTAGCTGATTCGTCAAGTTTGCCATTTCGATGGCAGCCATTGCGGCATCCCAGCCCTTATTTCCGGCCTTGGTCCCGGCACGCTCGATCGCCTGCTCGATATTTTCCGTGGTCACGACACCAAAGATGACAGGAATCCCGGTTTTCAACCCAATCGCGGCAACCCCCTTGGCCACTTCGTTGCATACATAATCATAATGTGAAGTTGAACCGCGAATGACCGTACCAAGTGTGATTACGGCATCATATTTCCCGCTTTCTGCCAGTTTTTGGGCGGCGAACGGAATTTCAAAGGCTCCTGGCACCCACGCTACGCTGACTTCCTCATCCTGAACGCCATGACGTTTCAACGCATCCAGCGCACCGCCGAGCAGCTTGCTTGTAATAAATTCGTTGAATCGTCCTACAACAATTGCGTATTTTAACCCGCTCGATACGAGATTTCCTTCAAATACATTCATCATTGGAATATCATCCCTTCATTATTAGAAATTTTATAAGATGGTGGACTATACAAATAAATGTAGGGGCAAGTACGTAAAATGTTCTACGATCGCTGTCGTTTCCAGATTTCTTGATTCTGTAAGATCAAATGAGGTGGAAATCCGGAAACAAAGGCGAACGCTACACTTCTTCGGAATCATTTTACT
>DJTQ01000156.1:0-1340 GCA_002439285.1 Paenibacillaceae bacterium UBA6304 | reverse complement strand
TCATTTTACTACCTTGCCTGCACCCCATTCCTTGATTCATCTTAAATACATTTTAAATTTCAGATGACTCGTTTTGCTCGAGATCATCAAATTTCAGCAGATGCCCTAGTTTAGCCTGCTTGGTGTGCAGGTAATTGGAATTGTCCGCATTCTCTTCCATTTGAATCGACACACGCTCAACTACTTCGAGACCGTAACCTTCCAATCCCTTGATCTTGCGCGGGTTATTGGTAAGGAGGCGGATTTGCGTGACGCCTAGATCCTTGAGGATCTGGGCCCCAATGCCGTAATCCCGCAGGTCGGCTGGAAAACCGAGTTTGAGGTTGGCATCGACGGTATCCAGCCCTTGTTCCTGAAGTTTGTAGGCCTTCAGTTTATTTACGAGGCCAATGCCACGTCCCTCTTGCCTCATATAGAGCAAGACGCCTTTGCCTTCCTGTTCGATCTGTCTCAGCGCTGCTTCGAATTGGGGTCCGCAATCGCAGCGATGCGAATGGAACACATCTCCCGTCAAGCATTCCGAGTGCACGCGAACCAGCACCGGTTCGTCACCGCCAATTTCTCCCTTAACGAGGGCGACATGTTCTTTGGAATCAACATCGTTCGTATAGGCGATGGCCCGGAATTCACCGTAATCCGTTGGCATACGCACCTCGACTTCCCGGTTGACGAGCTTTTCCTTCTCATTGCGGTAATGAATCAAGTCCTTGACGCTGATCAACTTGAGATCGAAGGTTTTGGCGATCTCCACCAGGTCATGGAGTCTGGCCATGGTACCGTCTTCCTTAATCACCTCGCAAATGACTCCGGCCGGATAAGCTCCGCACATTCTCGCCAGATCCACGGCAGCTTCCGTATGTCCGGCACGTCGCAGAACGCCGCCCTTCTTGGCGATCAAGGGAAACATATGACCCGGACGACGAAAATGAGATGGCTTTGCCGCTGGGTCCATAATCCCCCGCACGGTCAACGAACGTTCATATGCCGAAATCCCCGTTGTTGTGTCCTTATGGTCAATGGAAACCGTAAAAGCTGTTCCATGGTAATCGGTGTTTTGCGCAACCATAGGCTGCAGTTCAAGCTCATCGGCACGCTCTTGAGTTATGGGCAAACATACAAGCCCTCGTCCCTGGGTAATCATAAAATTGATCACTTCCGGTGTAGCCTTCTCGGCTAGAGCAACGAAGTCCCCCTCATTCTCACGGTCTTCATCATCGACGACGATGATCACTTTGCCGCGCATCAAATCATAAATCGCTTCCTCAACACGGTCCAACTGGATATCGCTCATCTTATTCCCTCCACTCTAATACTTCCATCATGCAAATCCGTGCTCCGAG
>DJTQ01000301.1 GCA_002439285.1 Paenibacillaceae bacterium UBA6304 | reverse complement strand
CGATCCTGCAAATACATAAATAGCCGTCGTAATCGCCGCAATGATCAAACCGGCGAACAACAGCATATTACGCGACCATCTTTTTAATAACGCCGCCGTCATGAAACGCGTAAGGATGGCCGAGAGTGCAAACACGCTCGTGACAAGACTTACCTGCAAATCACCGGCTTGAAACTGATTTTTGACGTATGCCGGAAATGATGACAATAACATTTGCAAATTTAAAAATAATAAAAATGCACAAATCGTTAATGAAATAAACGACTTTGTCCATAAACCGTCCTGATGTTTATCTTGGTGAACCATTTCTCTCCCACTCTCTCTATATACTTACTTACTCTCTCTCCTTCTCCTCCAATATCTCTGTGATATGGCCGTTAATCCTCAGGAGCAGTTCCATGAACATGTCATACTCCTCCCCGGATAAACAACCTTTGACATCCTGTGTGACTCCTTCTTCAATTCGAAGTGTCTCTTGAATCAACGCTTTCCCGCGTTCGGTGCTGTATACGAGGAAGGACCTTCTATCCTCCAACCCTGCACGCTTGTATACCAGACCCTTTTTCTCCAGATGGTCGATAATCCGGGTTGTCGCCGGCTTGTCTTTGCCCGTTCGTTCCGCGATCTCCCGCTGGATCATTCCGGCGGAACGATCAATTTGGTTGAGCACGGACCATTGCTCCGGCGTAATGTCAAAGTCCTTCAACCGATGTTGGAGAAGGGAAGCGATCTTCCGGTACGTCACGCCCATAATAAATCCGACGGCCAATTCTCCGTCCTGTTCCCGCTTGTTCATATTCCGTCCCTCATAATCTATAATAGTTGCATAAACAACTATATTCCATGCAACTACATGGTGTCAAGCTGATTTCTTTCTTTGTTTGAATTTCCCGATACTCCAGATTAGTAGCGAGAATAAAATTCCAACAACCACCGGATAGAAAGGGATGATTTTGTAGCCTTCTTGTGAGACAGCTACATTTGGCCATATGTTCTTTTGAAATGCGAGCGTTATTAGACATAGAGGAAGCAGTAATATTCGCGAGTCACTTAACCGGAATACTTCGGCCAGCCCTTGAGTCACAATCTGCAGAAATAAAGTTAACCGGAAGAAAATGGTCACGTAAAAAAACATGGACACTAGTACTTCGAATCTTTCGATAAAATCCACCAGCGTAATCGTCCGAGTCACAAAATAACTGGGCATCGTCAAATTGGAGGTTACGCCAGCACCAAGAATACCGATCGTGAAGAACGTAACTCCCAGAAACGCAAAACCGCTTAATAATGCGCTTCGGATTACAGCCTTTTTCCAATCGGTTGGTGTCATATTTTTAGCAAAGAACAAAAGAAGCACGCTCTCCAAATACGGAAAACCTACCAATAAGAGTGCTCCATGAAGAATCGGCTTTCCCCCAAATTCAAACACCGGAAGGAAATATTCAAAATGAAATGACGGCATTAAGGTTAAGATGGTGACCACAAAGATCACGATTATGATTACAGATAAAATTTCGGCGGTCCTGCCAATCGTCGTTATCCCCGATCTCACCGCACATACGATAGCGATTAACATGAGTACAGAGATCGGCTCAGGCGGCGTTTCTGTCAGGATCGTTGTTATCAGGAAATCGCTCAGTGCACGTAAGGAAATTACAAAATAGACGAAAGGAAACAGGATGATATAGCCTAACATGAATACTCTTCCAACCTTTTCACCCAATAAAGATTCCATATGTCGTCCAAAACTGTTCTCTCCAACTTGTTTACTAATGGATAGGAGTAACGGAACAAACAATAACAAATGTAATCCTACAGCCAATAGAATAGACAGCCACGCATCCTGTTTAGCCGCATCGCTCAACAAACGGGGTAGATAGAGGAATGTGCTTCCTACCTGATACATCATAAACCACAAAGTAGCTTGTCTTAACGATAGTTTTTCCGATCGATTCAAGTAAGGCACTTCCTTTCGTCACGATAACATCATAGAAACCAGTCTGCTGATGGGCAGAGCAACAAAACGTATAATCAAAAATGGGCTCGGCAAATTCATTCCGCTGATTCGGACCGCCGACAGGGCTATCCCGATACTAAGAATAACGGCACTTATCTTAAGTTCCCGCTTCTTTCCTTTTTTAATTAATTTTCGATATTCGAGAAAGACGGCTATCAGCGTTATCATAACGATTAGAATGATCAAACTTTCTACCTGCCCTCTTTAATTTTCTCGGTAAAGGGATTGATCGTTTTTCCGGTTCGGTTCAATTGGTACTCGATCTCCAATTCACAGGTCAGATTATCTTTAAATTGCTCATCCCAATGATCCTTCCACGCATGCCACTGCTTGGGGTATCTACGATGAAACGCTTCTCCGAAACCGTAAATATCCGCACCATAATTTTTCACTGTATTAATCCCGTTTTTTAAAATTCTTTCTAAGCTTTCCTTAGTCGATTCTTCCAGCTTCTTAAACTCTTTTGGATCCGAAATGTCCAGATTGCATTGTACTTCACTGATGTTTGATTCTACTTTGACATTCAATCGAATCACCGGCTTATGATCTTTGATCTTAGGAATCACTTTGACTTTCGAGTCCGTGAGTTCGATACTAATCCACTTATCGCTGCCAGGACACTTCACTGGACCTACAGACGATGAGATCCGATTTGTAATGTAGCTGAACGCTCGGCTGTCATTTTCGTCCAACCAGCCGACCAAACGGTCTTCCTTGAACACTCCTATCCCTTCATATTTAAATTCCCCGTAGGAAATCGGATTTTTCGCATTATCCGCGGTCTTTCCCCGCTCGATATTCCCGATCAAAGATAGCCCGGTTAGGACAGGATCGACTCCATCTTCGGAGAACTTGATCATCAGTTCTTTCACATTCATCGCTGAAGTTGGTGACCACACCTTTTCGGACGTTTTTAGCGACTTGAACATATCCATGCCCGGAAGTACCTCGGACTTACTGACAAATCCGATAATATCCTTCGCCTTGCAGTTTTTAGCTACTGCCATATAGAAATCCGGTCTAACCTCATGATCCCGGAATAAAAAATCCAGCGATTCCCGGATCCCCTTCCTCGCTGTTTGTTCATCAAATACAATAAACCGGATATGAGCCACATACATTCTGCGAGATGCTTTCGTTGTGATTTTTCTCAGCGCTTCAAATATGGTCGTTCCTCTTTCGGAAAAAACCGATGAAGGAGAACGGTTCGAGCTCCGGTTTCTGGTCATGGAACTCGGATCGATAAATTGGACACTGACTTCATATTCTTCCCCTGCTTGATCGATCCCAAGGGCCAATACAATCGATAACTGATTCAGTTCCTTGCGGCTCCAGCAACCGACCACCGGCAATAACAATAATATGGAAAGAAAAATAAGGATCCCCATCCTCAAATAACGTGCCATTGCGATATACTCCGTTCTTTATGAATTGTTCGAATCTCGATAAGGAAAGCGCAACAAAGCATCCTTCATCATTCGTTTTCTATAGGGAGCTAACGGGCTGAAATAAGGGGTTCCGAACGATTGTAAATTGCAGAGATGGATGACCAGGAGAAAAATTAAAATGCTAACCCCGTAAATGCCGAAGGAAGCAGCTATGCAAATAAAGACAAACCTTGAGAGTCTGATCGGTACCGACATATTGTAGGCTGGAATGGTGAAGCTGGATATCGCAGTAACGGCGACAACAATCACCATAGCCGCCGATACGATCCCCGCTTCTACCGCGGCTTGTCCGATGACGAGGGTTCCGACAATGGACACCGCTTGTCCGATCGTTCTTGGCATCCGAATCCCCGCTTCCCGCAATATTTCAAACGTAACTTCCATCAGCATCGCTTCCACAAATGCAGGGAAAGGTACCCCTTCCCTCTGACCGGCAATGCTAAGAAGAAGTTGTGTAGGGATCATATCCTGATGAAAGGTCGTCAGGGCGACATAAATAGAAGGTACGAACAGGGAAATAAACAAGGCTAAGTAGCGCAAAATCCGGATCGCGCTGCTATACACAAAAGGTTGGTAATAATCCTCGGCAGCATCAATAAAATCGACGAACAAAGTCGGCGCCAGTAAGACGAACGGCGTTCCGTCTATAAATATAGCGACCCGACCCTCCATAATCCCCGCCGCAATCGTATCCGGCCGATCCGAATTATAGAATCTCGGAAAAATGGAGAACTGTTTGTTCTCGAGCAAAATTTCCTCCAGAAATTCCCCTTCCAACAACTCGTTCTTTTGGATATTGTTTATGCTTCCGCTTAATTGTTGAACTAATTGAGGGTCGGCGATTCCTTCGAGATACATGATGCTAACATCCGTTTTTGTCAGTTTGCCAACTCGGAAATTCGTTAAACGAAGCCGCATATCTTTGACTCTTCGTCTGACCAGGGTCGTATTCGTCCTGATCTTTTCCGTAAAAGCATGCTGAGGTCCCCGGACCACAGGCTGCGTCTTTGATTCATCTACACCGCGGTCATCCCATTTCGCCATGGAAAGGAGGAGTCCGGCGCCTTCGCCATCCAGCATCACAAGCACGCATCCCGAGAGGATTTGATCGACCCCTTCCTCCAGGGACGTAGCATAGTGGAACTCGCCAGCTTGTATAACTTGGCCCGCAAGAAGATTTAGCGATAACTCTTCACTTTCAATCCTTTCCATCAAAGGTGAAATGACGAATTCTTGAATGCTCTGGACATCGGTCATTCCATCCAGATAGAGAAGTGCGGCTCGACGCTCCCGGGCGACGATCATTTCCCGGACAACCAAGTCCGCACTTCCGCCAAGCAGGGTCCGAATACTGCCGATATTCAGCTGTAATTCTGAAGTAAAGCCGGAAGTATGCATGTTTGCTGTCATCTGGACTTTCCCTCCATCCTTCCTTCCATACCTTACTATTTCCCCAGCAGCAAGAAAGAATGCGAAAAAAAACCAATCTTTAACATAACTCGAAGGTCGGACATCCCCTTTCTCCTGACCTGCAAGCTCACTTTCACCATGTCGCTCTCCTCCCTGGGCTCACCCACCAGACCGCTCTATGAAGATTAACTGGAAAACCTACAGTTATTTCGGGCGGTAGGCCAGGTCCGGACAAACTAACTGGAAGACCTACAGTTATTTTATGCACTTGCAGCGAAAAGAGCGGAAAGGATAAGAATTAACTGTACAAATTACAGCTAAGTATCCAGAACGACTGGATCCACGGTAATTAACTGTAGGTAATACAGCTAATGGTTAATCGCTTGGACGACAACATCATCATTGCAACAGCTTATCCCGGCGGCGGTCGTAACAGCTATCACCCTAAGATGCCCACCAAAGTCCTTATCTACGCGTGCACTCAGCGCCTTTACTCCTCCCGGCAAATCACCAAAGCCATCAGGGAGAAAATCATGTTCATGTGGCTCGCTGGCCGGCAACGTCCGGACTTACGTACTATCAACCGGTTTATTTCAGGCTAAAGCTGGAGGCAGTAAGCCGGTAAAGAGAAAGAGCCAGCCAAGAATAACATCTCTGGCCGGCTCCTTATTCAATAAAACTGTCATTACATAAAATAAAGCTATCCCTCAAATAGATTTACCTACTTTGGGACACCCTCTTTCCCTTTGCCATACAATCTCTTCTATCGCCCCAACACCGGGTCTTTTCCCAGAAAACGGGTTAGCTCGCTTTCGATCTCTGCGCTCGTGGTGAGCCCGAAACAAAGTTTACCTTCTGCTTGCCCCTCTATAAGCGTACTGTTCAAAACGCGATGCTTCACGCGGAGCAATGCCTGCGGCGACATACTGAGGCTGTCTACACCCAAGTGCAGCCATATCGGCAGCGCCTTCTCGTCACCGGCCATTTCCCCGCATACACTGACAGGGATTCCCTCTTCCTTAGCCGCGGATACGGTCTGACGCAGCAGACGGAGCACGGCGGGATGATAAGGATGATACATGTGAGCGATTTTTTCGTTCATCCGGTCCACCGCCAGAACGTATTGGACAAGATCATTCGTGCCGATGCTGAAAAAATCGGCTTCCTTAGCTAATAGATCGGATATCGCCGCAGCAGCCGGCACTTCGATCATAAGGCCTGTCTCAATATCCGAACGAAACGGGAGTCCGCGGGCAATCAAGTCCTGTTTAGCTTCCTCTAAGACCTCCTTGGCCCCCCGGAATTCCTCCAGTGACGCAATCATCGGGAACAGGATCTTCACATGACCATGTGCGCTAGCCCGCAATAAAGCGGTAAGCTGGGTTTTAAACAGCTCGTTGCTGTCCAGGCTGATGCGGATGCCCCGATAACCTAGCACCGGATTCTCTTCCTCCGGCAAAGCAAAATACTCCAGTTGCTTATCTCCGCCAATGTCCAGTGTTCGGATGACTACCGGGTGCCCTCCCGCTTTCTCCGCTACCTGAC
>DJTQ01000305.1:6440-9665 GCA_002439285.1 Paenibacillaceae bacterium UBA6304 | reverse complement strand
TGGTGCTGGACGAAGCCGACCGGATGCTCGATATGGGATTCATCCATGATATGAAGCGGATCATCGCCAAGTTGCCCGTCAAGCGGCAGACCTTATTCTTCTCAGCAACGATGCCGTCGGAAATTACATCCTTGGTAAATTCGCTGCTCACCAACCCGGTTAAGATAGAGGTTACCCCTGTCTCCTCGACTGCGGAGCGGATTCAACAGATGCTGTATTATGTGGACAAGCCAAATAAGCAGGCACTGCTGATCGATCTGCTGCAAGACAAATCGATTGAGAGCGCCCTGGTGTTCACCCGGACGAAGCACGGAGCGGACCGGTTGGTGCGCGGCTTGATCAAGGCAAATATTACCGCGCAGGCGATCCACGGCGACAAGTCGCAGAACGCCCGTCAGGCGGCACTGAATAATTTCAAGAGCGGCGTAACCCGCCTGCTTGTAGCGACCGATATTGCGGCCCGGGGTATTGATATCGAGGAGTTATCGCATGTCATCAACTACAATCTGCCGAATATTCCGGAGACTTACGTACACCGGATCGGCCGGACGGGGCGTGCGGGGTATAGCGGGATTGCGATTTCATTTTGTGAGTTTGAGGAAATTCCGTACTTGAAGGATATCGAGAAGTTAACGAAACAGAAGATCCCTGTCATTCAGGATCACCCATATCCATTGATGATGACGGAGCCGGCCCCGGCTGCGGCTGGACCGGGTAGAGGCGGCAATCCAACGTCCAGAAAGACCAAGGGGGAAACTTCCTCCCGCGGCCAAGGCCAAGGCAGTCATGCTAGCGGCGGCGGGCATCGGCGCAGACAGCGTCCACACGCGGGCAAGTGAACTCCCAAATCCGTGTTTACTAATTATTGTGCTCTTACTCAAACAAAGCAGGATCAGGGATAACCCTGTTCCTGCTTTATTTATGTTTCCTCCGGTATTTACCAGAATATGATATATTTAAATCGATTGGATAAAGAATTATTTATCAGAATGGGGGAATCTGAATTGATAAAGTACGAGATCCCAGAGATTTTGAAAGGGCATGAAGGGCTAATTAAAAAGACTTATAGGTATAGTAATGAGATAAGTTTAAAACGTGAAGAAACAAAACCTTGGGAGAGTAAACTAGGCGGATGTCCTTATTTGAAGAGTATTAAAGATTACCCTATCGATGAAGTTGGAAGGCCCATGTTGTTTTTAGCGCAAATCAATCTCACAGATCTTGAAAAACTAGATGAATTACCGGAAAAGGGGCTGCTGCAATTTTATATTGCAAACGAGGACATGTTTGGTTTGGAAAGCCCGGTTCTAGTAAAATATGTTGAAGATTACGAGGAACATGAGGAACTTTTAATAAAGAGCAATCCTTATGAAAATGAAGAATATAAAGCGAATCTTCCCTTTTCACACAGCGGTAAAATGTATTTTATAACAAGGGAAATGCCTATGTCCTCCTCCTTGGATATATTTCGGGAGATATTTGGTAATGAGCTTTCCGAAGCGGAATATGAGAGACTGAGCGACGATTGCTATAGTAGTGATAGCAGAATCGGTGGTTATCCTTACTTTGTTCAGAATGATTATATAGGCTTTGGTGAGGATGATTTCTTACTATTGCAACTGGATATCGATGATGAATGCGGCATTATGTTTGGGGATGCTGGGAATTGTGTGTTCTCTATTCCAAAGGACGCCTTGAAGAATAGGGATTTCTCCAAAGTCGTGTATGATTGGCAATGTTGCTAAAAAGGCACCCAACCTTATAACTGTTATACATACTTATATCGGCCTAACCGGGAGGGCAGCATGCAATTTCAACCAATCTATTCTAATGGGAAATTACTTCTACCGAAGTTCGAATTAAATATGGCATCGAACCCATCGATGGGCATTATAACAGACTTGAAGCGAAAGCAGCTGTTAATGAATCAATTGGAGGATCATTCCCAATATTATGTATTTCGAGCGGGGCAAAACGAGTATATGCGTTTAACGGTGGAAGAGCTCATCACTTTTCTAGTCAAGGTGACGGAGGGGAATGACCGTGTTGCTCTGTTAATAGATTATTTTGCTTTAAAAGACGAACGAAAGGTCAAAATCAAGGATCTAAGCTCATCGAAAAGGATGTATGTGACCTTGCTGCGTGTCTTTTTTGCGCATCAGCCTACACTTGTCCTGGAGGAACCCTATTTTTATTTGGAAGAAGAGGATCGTCGTCATTTTAAAATGATCTTAGATGATCTTTCGAAAGAAAAGCAGATTTTAATTTTAACTTCGAATTTAGAGGATGCCATGATTTCCTGTGATGCCATTTATCGATTGAACGAATCCGGCTTACATCCATTGGATATTCGGGACTCAGAAGAGGACAAGCAGGAAGCACAGAAACAAGACGAGGCCAATATCACCTTGCAGAAGATCTCTACGAAAAGAAATGACAAAGTGATTTTATTTGATCCGCCGGAAGTCGATTACATAGAAAGTATGGATGGTTCGATTCTTGTACATGTAGGTGGGGAAAATTACGTCTGTGCTTTGACGCTAACCGAGCTCGAGCAGAGATTGTTGAATTTCGGATTTTTCAGATGTCATCGATCCTACATCGTTAACCTGCAAAAGGTAAGAGAGATTATTACATGGACGAAGAATAGCTACAGCTTGCGATTAAATACGGGCAAAGATGCCGTGGTTCCGTTATCACGCTCAAAATTGCAGGAATTAAAAGTCCTTCTTAACATTTAAATGGTACCATTCAGGGGATTACAGCTACATTTCGGCGGGGTTTGATGGCTGGAAGCAAACAATCTTTGTATGCTGAAGGCATCAACGCGCTAAGGAGTGGTGTTCATGGATGTGATCCAAGTAGAACATATAAGAAAGAGATTTGGACGTAAGGATGCGTTATCGGACGTGTCCTTTTCCATTCCGAAGGGTGAAATCTTTGGTTTCCTGGGTCCGAGTGGTTCGGGAAAAACGACCTTAATAAAGATTCTAACGGCGCAATTGAATCCGACAAGCGGACAGGCAAGTGTACTTAACGAGCCATCGGAGATGATGCACCAGTCTTTACAAAAGATGCGCTTTGGCATTTTGACGGATAATAGGGGACTGTATGAGAGATTATCGATTGAAGAAAATCTGGAGCTGTATCGTAAGTTGTATGATCTTCCTAAATCTTCGATCGATAAGGTGCTGCAGTTTGTAAACTTAAACGGAGAGCGCAAAA
>DJTQ01000305.1:1461-6337 GCA_002439285.1 Paenibacillaceae bacterium UBA6304 | reverse complement strand
GCGCAAAAAGAAGGTCAATCGCTTATCGAAAGGGATGCGTCAGCGTGTCCTGTTGGCATGCGCGGTGATCCATGAACCGGAATTATTATTTTTGGATGAGCCTACTTCGGCTTTGGATCCCGTAAACTCAGCGCATATTTATAAAGGCTTACGCTACTTAAATGAGAGAGGAACAACGATATTTTTAACTACGCATGATATGACTGAGGCAGAACTGATATGTAACCGTGTAGCGATTTTGTATCAAGGACAAATCCAGGCCATCGGCTCACCCAAGGAACTTAAAAAAAAGCACCGGGAAAACGTAGTTTGTGTTGAATTAATCAATGGGGAAGCCTACGAGCTTCCGATCAATGAGGGAACGGCCAATCAAATCGCCGATTGGATGAAACGAGGGTTCATTGATCGACTGGATACGAAAGAGCCAAGTCTAGGCGATATTTTCATTAAAATGACAGGAAGTGAGTTACTATGAGTATCTCATTAAAACGTGCCCGAGCGATATTTGTGAAGGATTATAAAGAGTTTTCACGCAATTATGCGCTCTCCATTATGTTGATTTTCCCAATTATCCTCGCACTTCTTCTTCGAGCTGCTGGCGCCGCCTCTACTTTGCCTGGATCCTTCGCTACAGTTCTTAATCTTTCGTTTGTGTTCCTAACCTGTTTCGCACAAGCATGTTTGATTGCGGAAGAAAAGGAGCGTAACACTTTACGGTCATTAATGATGACTCCGGCCACGACCCTGGATGTTCTAATCGGTAAAAGCACTTTAGTCTTTGTTATGTCTGCTGTTGTTCTGGCTATTTCTACGTATCTATTTGGCTATGAGCCAGAAAGTATATGGGCGTTTGTGGCAGCAATCCTTCTTTCGATTATTCTATACACAGCAGTCGGGACGATATGTGGTTTATTCTCAAAAACGTTGCTTGATGCGTCATTATCAATAATTCCTGTGACGATCGTATTCTCTGGGGCACCATGGGGAGCGTTTCTTGTGGATGATTATCCAATCTTCAAAGTGCTGGATTACGTACCGAGCAGTCAGCTTGTGCATTTGCTGAGCATACAGAGTGCAGGCTTTACGATAGGAGATTTATTAAAACCCCTCCTCATTATTTTGGCATGGACGGTTGTCTTAACGATGGTATCTGTTGTTCTATATCAACGGCGGTTAAAGGATGAGTAGGAAGGAGGGATCCGATGAATTTAGCTCTTAAGTGGATACGAGAATTCAAAGATCACGATAACCGGCAAAAGTTGAAAGGCTATCGGGACAAAGTGGAGCTCATCAGGAAACGAAACCTGGAAGATTGGGACGATCAGCGGCTGCAATCGGAATCTCTCCGGCTGAAAGAGGAGGCAAAATCGGGTACGCTTTTGGATGCGCTGCTTGTAGATGCCTATGCGCTAGTCTGCGAGGCTGCGAAGAGAACGCTTGGATTACAACCCTACGATGTTCAGATCATGGCGGCTATCGCTCTGCACGAGGGATTTCTGATCGAGCAGTATACCGGCGAAGGAAAAACGCTCTCTGCGGTGATGCCCGCATATCTAAATGCGCTAACCGGCGAAGGCGTTCATGTGCTGACTTTTAACGATTATTTGGCATATCGGGACGCGGAGTGGATGGGCCCGATCTATCGCTTCCTTGGTTTATCGGTAAATGCGGTTCAAGCAGGAATGAGCTTGCCCGAGAAACGGGAAGCCTATGCGGCGGATATCACCTATGTCACGGCCAAAGAGGCGGGATTCGATTATTTGCGCGATACGATCGCACTGGATGAAGCCGATACCGTGCATCGACCTTTTCATTACGTCATTGTCGACGAAGCGGATTCACTCCTTCTCGACGAAGCACGGGTACCGCTAGTCATCGCTGGCAAGCCGGGTTCTTCAAGCAGCGAGGGCATTCGCTTCGCGGCATTGGCTAGGCAGTTCGAGCAAGATGAGCATTGCGACTTCGATGAGTTCAAGCGGAACGTTTATTTAAATGAAGCGGGCTCAGCGAAAGCGGAATCGCTACTGGGATGCGGCAATTTGTACGAAAGCCATAATAGTCATTTGCTAATGTCGTTAAATTGTGCGCTGCATGCGGAATTGTTATTGAAAAGAGACGTCGATTACATCGTCCGGGACGGTAAAGTCGAGCTGATCGACGAATATACCGGGCGCGTGGCGGAGAACAGGTATTTGCCGGATGGGCTGCAAGCCGCGCTTTTGGCAAAAGAAGGGTTGCAGCCCTTAGCCGGCGGGAAAGTTCTCGGTACGATCACCCTCCAACATTTTCTTAGCCTATATCCGAAGATTTGCGGAATGACGGCTACGGCGTACGTTTCCGCAATGGATTTCGAAGCGATTTATGCGCTGCAGGTCGTGCAAATCCCGCCGAATCGGCCCAACATCCGGATCGACCATCCATTCCGGATTTATACCCATAAAGAAGCCAAGCTTAAGGCGATTGTAGAAGAAATCTTGTCCGTCCATACCACGGGACGTCCGATTCTCATTGGTACGTCAAGCGTCGAGGAGTCCGACATGCTGGCTGAGGCATTAGCGGTTACAGGCGTGCCTTGTCATGTTCTGAATGCGAAAAACGACGCAGAAGAAGCCGAGATCATCGCTAAAGCGGGAGAAATCGGCGCCGTGACGGTGTCTACGAATATGGCGGGACGCGGTGTTGATATTCGGCTTGGCGGAGGCAACCCTACTCAAGCAGAAGTTGTCGCCAAACTGGGCGGGTTGTACGTGATAGGTACGCATATGCACCAAAGCGTGCGGATCGACAACCAATTGCGCGGGCGATCCGGCCGCCAAGGCGACCCGGGGGCTTCCGTATTTTTCATAAGCTTGGAAGACGATTTGATGCTTAGGTTTGGAATTCATAAAGCATTACGCAATCTTAGACAGAATGAAGCTCTCGGAGAGTCGGTGCTCCACAGCAAAATCTCGCATATTCAGCGCGTTATTATGGGCCAAAACTTCGATATCCATCTGGAACTGAATCGTTATTCGGATATGGTGGAGGAACAGAGGCGTATTCTATATAAGGAGCGGCTCGGAATTTTGAAAGGTGAAATAACAATGAGCCCTTCAGAGCAGCGGGTACGGCTTTATTATATCGACAAGTTCTGGGCTGACCATCTGGCCTACGTTTCTTACATTCGCGAAAGCATCCATTTAACGAGCCTTACGAACCGCAATCCGATTGACGAATTTCATATACAAATCATCCAAGCCTACGAGCAAATTCCGGATAAAATAAATAAAGAATCTACAAATATGCTCATAAAGCTCGGAGGTTCGAATGATCCCGCGATGTGGGAAAAGTTCGGGCTGAAGAACCCTACTTCCACCTGGACTTATACCATTAACGATCAGTACAAGGAGTACTTGCAGAATCCTAGTTCCTGGGGCGCAGGGACGGTTCTCGCTTATTGGATGCGCAAGGCGTTGAGGCCGGTTTTCGGATGGCAAAAGTTTTAATCGGGCGAATATAACCACTACAAATTAGATTGATTCATCAAGCACCCCCATTTGGCCGTTGGCTTTTCGTTCATAATTTCTCTCCACAGGAATTTCGAAACTCCAGTCTCCGGCGAGTATATGCTGCTGAGCCGGGTCATCGAACAGGACGATCTCTTTTACGTTGACTTTCAACATGAACTTGTCCGGAGGCGGGGTCCCGGTAAAAGAATAATTGATCGTGCCGTTTTTGGCCAGCTTTACACTTGGCTCCGTGGTGCTGATACCGATGCCGGGAACTGCTTGTATCGTTGAAGAGTCCAATTGAAAGGTCGGCTGGACCGATAGGTTCACCCATTGCGATTCCAATATCTCATTAGTATGTTTCATGGAATAGCGGATAATTAGGCTCTGTTCGTCGAAAAAGTATTCATTTACGAGAAGTGTAAAGCCTTGGTCTGTCTTACCGTTTATTAAAACCATCTCGTTATTTCCGCTTGTTGGCATCCGTGCTGGATCGCCATATTCAAAGGAGTTAGGATGCAGCTTTACCATGAGCCCGGAGGTAAATGAATTCTTGACGCTGAATAGTACCACCGCAGAGACGAGCAACACGATCATCAGCACCGCGGCTCCCCTAGATTGAATTAAGCGCCTTTGCTGAGGAGATACTCTTTGTTTCGGTACTAGGCCTTGTTCGGGGAGCCCGGTCGGTACCCGCCCGATTTCATTATGAGTTTCTTCCGGAACAGCCGCATGCGCCTGATTGAGTCCGGAAATGGAGAACTGTGTCTCAAATGAGGTTGCCTTCTTGCTGCTGCGAGCAGTGATGCACCCTCCGTGTACCTCGACAATACTTTTTGTGATGGCCAGGCCGAGACCTGTACCCCCAGTCTGCTTCGACCTGGAGCTCTCCACCCGGTAAAAGCGGTCGAAAATATAGAGCAAATCCTGTTCCGGAATGGGGTCTCCATAATTTTGGATCCGCACGACCAGCACATCTCCATCCTGTGCAACATCGATATCGATATATTTGCCTTTCTGCCCGTACTGAATGGCATTGGCGATGATATTCTCGTACGCCCGTACCAACAAACCTCCGTCCGCTTGGATCTTGAAATCTCCTTCTTGCATGTTCAGCCTAATTTCCATGCCTGCGTTCTCCATAGCCGGCACGAATTCCTCGGCAAGCTGACGAATTAACCCGGCAATATCGAGCTCGCTTAATTCCAGAGGCATGCCGTTATTGATTCGCGTATATTCGAACAGTTCGTCGATCAATCGCCGAAGCGCCAAGGATTTCTCATACGCGATGTTGACGTAATAACGCATCTCCACTTCATCCTGATACCGATCCTCCTCGATCACTTCGAGAAAGCCGAGAATTGAGGTCAGCGGAGTACGCAGGTCAT
>DJTQ01000305.1:699-1268 GCA_002439285.1 Paenibacillaceae bacterium UBA6304 | reverse complement strand
TCAGCGGAGTACGCAGGTCATGCGATACACCGGTAATTAAATCGTTTTTGGTCTTTTCCGCCTTGCGCTCCTCCGCTATCGAATGCTTCAACTGCATACTCATCTGGTTGATGCTAAGTGCGACCTCGCCCAATTTATTACCGGCAATCTCCGGAATTTGATGGTCGAATTGCCCGTTGGAAATCTCACCTAATCCTCGCGTAATTTCCGCCAGATAATGATCCCATTCGCTGTTCAACTGATTCATGCTCTCTGCGACCTTGCTTAACTCATCCTTGCCCTTGATCGTTACTATATGCCCGAACCGGCCTGCCGATATTTCCTGGAGCCCTGTGTTGATTTCGCGCAAATCCTGAACCAAACGGCGGCTGGCAAGGAAGAAAGTGAAGGGAAAGATAATGATTCCGGTTATGATCATCACGCGAACGGATCCAGCATGCTCTATGCTCCAATTGATCGGGACAGCCACGTAGTTGATTTTTTGCAGCACACCTGCCATAAAATACCCTAAAAAAATAGCTGCACCTGTTATAGTCAGGCTTGCAACCATGATCAACATTAATCTCCAA
>DJTQ01000305.1:0-425 GCA_002439285.1 Paenibacillaceae bacterium UBA6304 | reverse complement strand
GAATCGTATCCAGCCATTGTAATCGGATCTTACTCACCTCTGATTTTTAAATTGCCTCGATTTTGTATCCAATCCCCCACACGGTTTTGATGATCCGTGGTTCGCGCGGATTAGGTTCGATCTTCTCACGGAGCTTCCGGATATGAACCATGACGCTATTCTTCGACTCCATAAAGGGTTCGTTCCAGACATCTTCGTAGATACGATCCATGCTCAGCACCTTCCCTCTATGGACTGCCAGTAGCTGAAGGACTGCGAACTCGCGTGGAGTTAACTTGATTTCCTGCTGATCGACCGTTACCGTATGGGACGCAATATTAATAACGACGTTGTCGATATGTATTTCGATCGCGTTAGCTGGAACGGAGTTGAACTGGTTCATCCTTCGAAGCTGCGACTTGATCCGTGCGATCAGTTCGAGCGGG
>DJTQ01000377.1 GCA_002439285.1 Paenibacillaceae bacterium UBA6304 | reverse complement strand
AAAGAAGACAATGGGGGAGATGAGGGAATGTGGCTGTATATCGTAATTGTGGCGCTGGTAGCTGTGGCCGCAGCAGGTACGCTAATCATCGGGAATTCCAACGAGAATCGCACGGGTAATCCGGACTATGATCGCAGAACGAAGAAGAACCTCGTGAAATTAACGCTCATTTATGGCGGTTCCATACTAATCATTGCCCTGCTTCTGGTTGGTCTTTTGGACTTATCCTCATAGACATAGTCAGTCATATCTAAGCCGACAAAAGAGCCCCCACCGTGAATTCGGCAGGGGCTCTTAGTCATTTGAGCGATTACTCAGCTTTGAGTTAGATTAAAACGCCCAGTTTCCTTTTGCGAAAATTTGCTCTTCTTTGCCGTCTGTCGTTACGCCGAAAATATCCATTTCGGCGGAACCGACCATAAAGTCCTCGTGAGCAAAGCTGGCATTCAATCCGTGCTTGTTGAGCTCATCGCGGGACATCGATTTTCCGCCCTCAAGGTTGAAAGCATACGCATTTCCGATTGCCAGATGGTTGGATGCATTCTCATCGAACAACGTATTGTAGAAGAGGATACCGGATTGTGAGATTGGCGAGCCATGCGGGACGAGAGCAACTTCGCCTAAATAATGCGAACCTTCGTCCAGTTCCACGAGTTGTTTAAGGGTGGACTCTCCAACTTCGGCAGTGAAGTCGACGATTCGTCCGTTCTCAAACGTCAGTTTGAACTTGTCGATTATATTTCCGTTATAGCTCAGCGGCTTCGTGCTGGACACCGTGCCGTTGACACCGGTTTTCAGCGGAGCCGTAAATACTTCTTCGGTCGGAAGGTTCGCCAGGAAGGTATTCCCTTGAGCATTGATGCTCTCGGCAGCAACCCAAATGTGACCTTCAGGCAGTTCGATCGTCAAATCCGTGCCTGGCGCGAGATAGTGAAGTTTTTTGTATCTTTTATCGTTCAGGTATTCGGATTTCTCAGTAAGGTTTGCAATATGCTCCCGCCAAGCGCCGATCGGATCCGGCTGATCAATACGGACGGTACGGAAAATAGCTTCCCAAAGCGCATTTACCCGTTCATCTTCCGGAAGATCCGGGAATACTTTGGAAGCCCAGGTTTCTGATGGAACGGCAACGATCGACCAGCTGAACTTGTCAGCCATTTGCATTTCGCGGTATTTGCTCATCGCTTTTCCGTATGTTTTTTGATGGTTTGTGATCCGCTGCGGATCAACGCCGGTCAGCAAATCCGGATCCGAGGATATGACATGGAGCACGGCAGCGCCGCCCTCGACGTATTCCAGCATTTCTCCGGCATACCATTTCGGGTCGTCCAGGAAGGATTCGTCCGTCGCCATTTCATAGCGCAAGCGGGTGACGGTGTCATCGCTCCAATTTACTTTTACAAATCTTGCTCCTGCTTCATAGGCTTTCTTTACAATCAATCGTACAAGTTCGGCCGAATCTACGGTGGCGACCACAATCAGGTTTTGGCCGGGCTGAACGTTAGCGCCTACTTTGACGGCCAATTCGGCGTACTTCTGCAGTTTTTCTTGAAATTCAGACATTGTTCTTCCTCCGCATTCTAAAAAATGGTTATTGGTATATCATACTACGATTTATTTATACTATTCAATTAACCGATGGTTATTTTACCTTCCGGGTATTTGTACAGCTCCTTATCCGATTTCGGAGCCAGCGCGTAGGCTAACGTAACCGGACCGACCCGGCCCAGGAACATGACCAAGCAAAGCAACCCTTTACTGGTATCAGTGAGCCTCGGCGTCAGGTCAAGGCTCAGTCCCGATGTGGCAAAGGCCGAGGTGGTTTCGAACAGCAGGGTCAAGAATTCCCGGTCTTCAAGCGCAGACAGCACCATGGCCACAAAGATGACGAGAAACAAGGCGAGCCAGGTTTGCGTAATCGCCCGCATGATCGCTCCTTTGGAAAGACGTCTCCGGAAGAACACGATATCTTCCCGGCCGCGGATCATGGAATACATTGCGCCGAGAAGAATGGCGAACACGGTCACCTTGATCCCCCCGCCTGTAGATCCGGGTGCGGCACCGATGAACATGAGCAGGATGAACAGAAATTGGGTGGAGAGCTCCAAATCCGCCATGCTTAGCGTACTTACGCCGCCTGAGCGGGAACTGATCGAATGGAAGAAGGAGCTCATGATCCGATCCCCCCAGCTAAGCGGTTTTAAGGTTGCGGGATTACCCATTTCCAGGACGAACATCATCAGAGCGCCGCCGACGATCAGGAGAGCGGACATGCTAAGAACTACTTTTGAGTGCAAGGAGAACTTACGTGTACGTGAATAATGCAGCAAGTCTGAAATCACGATAAATCCGATGCCGCCAAGCACAATCAAAATCATAACAACGATATTGATAAAGGGATCGCTCGCATATTCGGCAAGCCCGCTAAATGGTCCGTGCATAGATCCGAACAAATCAAAACCCGCATTATTGAAGATCGAGATACTGTGAAAAATACCAAAATAGATCGCCTGGTGCCAGGGCATGTCCATCGCCCATCTTGCGGCTAGCAGGAGAGCGCCGGTGCCCTCGATGATGATCGTATAGGTAATGACCCGGCGGATCAGCGTAAGCAGTCCTTCCATGGTGTTGTGATTCATCGCCTCCTGGAGAACCAGTCTTTCCCGCAATGAAATGCGCCGGTTGAACGCAAGCGCGATCAGCGTGCCGAAAGTCATGAATCCGAGCCCGCCAAGCTGAGTCAACGCCAAAATCACGATTTCACCGAAGAGGGAAAAGTGGGTTCCCGTATCGACTACGGCGAGTCCGGTTACACAGGTGGCAGAGGTTGCCGTAAAGAAAGCATCGATCAGTTTCATGGGGCGGCCGTCGGCGGATGCCGGTCCGAGAGACAACAGAAAGGTACCCAAGGTAATGATCATGCCGAAGCCGAAAGATAATGTTTTTGCAGGTGTTAATGGAGAGGATTTTCTCTTCTTGCTGTTTTTACTGCGATGCTTGGCCAATGTTTGTTCACCTCTTACATGATCTTGCTATTGACGTAAAACATGGTACGATATTTCAATAAGGTTGGCTATATCCTGCCTCAATAACAACCATTATAGTTGAATCATCAATTTAGAGCGACATTTGAAACAAAATCACTGAAAAAAGGAGATATGACATCATGAAGTTAAATATTTTGCAAGCAAACATGCATAAAGATGACGAGGGGGCTTTTTTGGGTAAAACTATTTTTGAAGTGGAAGGTCATAAGGCAGCCTATGAAATCACGTTGTTCAGCAAGAGAGGCAAGGAATGGGATTATAGTTTGAATTATGCCCAAGAATCCGGTTTAGAAGCGGAGTTTGTAGCTGTTGATGAATGGCTCGAGCAGGACGACGATGTCTTTGACGAGCTGCTGGACGCTGCCCGTAATACGCTCTCTGAGTAAGGCAGCGCTCGGATTAAAGGAAAGTAAGAAAGGGGAGAGCGCCATTGATGGAAAAGCCTTTTTACAGAAGAAGTCTTGGAGCAATTATGATCCTTACGATCATTTATTTGATCCACAAGGTTCATTTTATTTTCAATCCGATCTCCACGTTAGTTCAAATTCTGATTGTGCCTTTAACGGTTTCCGGGTTCCTTTATTATTTGCTGAGACCGATTGTTCAGTACCTGGAAGGCAAAAAAATGAATCGGATGCTGTCCATCCTGTTAATTTATTTGCTGTTTGCCGGAGTTGTCACTATTTTTCTGATGGTCGTATGGCCTCCGCTTCAGAAGCAGGTCACAGAATTCATTAACAATGTGCCGCAACTGATCGACGGTTTACAAAGCCAAATGAACGAAATTCGCAACAACCGTTATTTTTCAATGTTTGACAATAAAGATACGCAACTTATGGATAAAATTACGGAATACGTGAATGCGGGAATTGAAAGTGCTACAGGTTATATATCGCATGTGTTCAATTTCCTGAATGACTTCTTTATCGTCGTCGGTACGGTACCGATCATGCTGTACTACATGCTGAAAGAGGATCACCGGGTGACCCCGTCGCTGGTGCGCATGGTACCGAAGAACTTCCGCCGTGAAGGGGAGCATACCATCCATGATATCGATACGATGCTGAAGGGCTTCATCGCCGGAAGAATGATCAGCGCCGTGGTGCTGGCCGTGATGTGCTTCCTCGGATTCTGGCTGATCGGTCTGCCATACCCGCTGATGTTGGCTATTGTCGGAGCATTATTCAATTTTATCCCGTACTTCGGTTCTCTGCTCGGAGCCATTCCTTGCGTGATCGTCGCGTTTACGGTATCTCCATCCATGGTCATTTGGGTCATTGTTATCGTGTTTGCCGCACAGCAAATTGAAGGAAATCTGATCTCTCCCTACATATACGGAAAGACGATCAATATCCATCCTTTAACCACGATTGTACTGCTCTTGATCGCCGGCGATTTCGGCGGAATTCTGGGCATGATCTTGGCAATTCCGGTATATATGATGTTGAAAATTATTGTTGTGAAGGTTTATCAGATCTATTTGTCCGAGAAAGTCGAGGATTCAAACGCGTAATCCAAAATATTTCCATTTCCAGCGAAATGGTGACGAATATCATATCACCAATTCCACTCCTTGCGAGATGATTAATCTACTAAATGGTTAGTAAAAATTCTCGGGGGATGATAAGAAATGGCAGTAACCGCCAAAAACGGGAAGTATTTTTATGCATGGAGCAAGATACTTTCCGACGGATCCTTTTACCTGCCGGATCAAGCCCTGCAGGAGTACCGTATCCAAACCGATTCGAACGTCATTCTCATGTCAGGACGCAATACTACTAAGGGCTTCAGCGTGGTTTGCAAGGAACTGATCGATAATTCTCCAATGGCGAAGGTATTCGCAAGCTTGCCCCAGCTTCAGAACTTTTCGATCCCCGCAGGGGAGAGTCTTGTTTTTAAAGAACGGGTGTTTTGCTGGACTTATTTGGCCG
>DJTQ01000378.1 GCA_002439285.1 Paenibacillaceae bacterium UBA6304 | reverse complement strand
TCGCGTTAGTGAGTTGCTCTGTATTGAGCATTACTCGCATGTGATGCACCTGGTATCCGAGGTGGAGGCGAACTTGCCGCCGGACAAGACTGCCTTTGACGCTATTGCTGCCGTATTTCCCGGAGGGACGATCACCGGGGCGCCGAAAGTCCGGACGATGGAGATTATTGAGGAATTGGAGCCTGTCACCCGGGGCCCTTATACAGGCTCTATGGGATGGATTGACTATAACGGGAATATGGAATTAAATATTATTATACGTACACTGGTCGTGAAAGACGGATTCGGATATATTCAGGCGGGGGCCGGCATCGTGATCGATTCGGTTCCGCACCGGGAGTATAAGGAAAGCCGGAATAAAGCCAAGGCTGTGGCCTTGGCGCTGCTGCAGAGTCAGAATACCGCCGCTCAGGCGAAGGACAGGAGATGAAGTCATGATACTGGTCATCGACAATTATGATTCGTTTACGTACAACCTGGTACAGTATTTGGGAGAGCTAGGGGAAGAGGTAAAGGTTCGGCGCAATGACGAAATCGATCTGGAAGGAATTGAGGCGCTACGCCCAGACCATATTTTGTTGTCTCCGGGGCCTTGTACGCCGAATGAAGCGGGGATTACGCTGGGCGTGATCGAGCGGTTTAAAGGATCGATTCCGATCTTTGGCGTTTGTCTTGGACATCAGGCAATCGGCCAGGCTTTTGGCGGAAAAGTGATCCGTGCCGAACGGCTGATGCACGGCAAAACGTCCCCGATTCATCATCATGGCGATTCGGTATTTGCCGGGTTGCCGTCGCCATTTACGGCAACGCGCTATCATTCCCTGATCGTGGAGCGTGAGAGCCTTCCCGAATGTCTGGAGATTACGGCCGAGACGGAGGAAGGCGAGATTATGGGACTGCGTCACAAGGAATTTGCGGTTGAGGGCGTTCAGTTCCATCCGGAATCGATCATTACCGATCACGGACATCAAATCCTGCGCAATTTTCTCAGCCGGAAGGCCGAAGCTACAGTATGAAATACATCGGGGTGAACGGAGTACCCACCCCCTCTGCCGAAGCCGTGATATCCGTGATGGATCACGGCTTCATGTACGGGATGGGCCTGTTTGAAACGTTCCGGACTTATGACGGAGAGCCTGGTCTGCTCGACAAGCACCTGCAACGGCTTAACGAGGGCTGCGGTATCCTTGGGATTCCATATGAAGCGGATGAGGAACGTGTCCGGAGAGAAATTAAGGAACTGCTGAGTTTGAATGGTCTCAGCGAAGGATATGTCCGCCTAACTGTTTCGGCAGGAGAGGGACCGCTCGGGCTATCGACAGAGGACTATGTCCGGCCGGCGGTCATCATTTACGTGAAGCCTCTCCCCCTAATGGATCCTTCGTTATATATCCGCGGGAAGCAATTATGGCGGCTCCGGACTCGGCGTAACACGCCGGAGAGCGAGGTTCGTCTTAAATCGCTCCATTACATGAACAATCTGCTGGCACGCCGTGAGTTGGCTGTCTATGAGCAGGGAACGCAACACCGACAGGGTGGAGCCCTGGTTTCCCCGTCGCCCCAGTCTCCAGGCTCATCGATTCGCCTTCCGGCGGAGGGAATGCAATTGACGGCGGAGGGATATCTGGCTGAAGGGATTGCCAGCAATTTATTTTTTGTAGAACAAGGTAAACTATATACGCCGGAAATCGGTACCGGTATCTTGCCGGGCATCACCCGGGCAAAGGTTATGGAACTGGCCCCCCGGTGCGGACTCTCTCTTGAGGAGGGCCGCTATCCTTGGGACAGGCTATGGTCTGCGGAAGAAATTTTCGTCACGAATTCGGTTCAGGAACTGGTCCCGGTGACTCAGCTTGCCGAACCTGAGGGAAAGAACGCCGTCGTCGGCGGAGGGGAAATCGGGCCGGTGACAAAGCAACTGATTTATTTTTATAGAGAGAGTGTGGGAAGATAGGATGCGAAACAAGCTGTATCACAGAGATTACCGCTGCGGTGAAACGACATTATCGCTGGGCGGGAAGACGCTGATTATGGGGATTTTGAATGTGACTCCCGATTCATTCTCGGATGGAGGGCGTTACAATGATGTGGAACGGGCGGTTCGCCATGCTGTGCAGATGGTCGCCGAGGGTGCGGATCTGATTGACCTAGGGGGTGAATCGACGCGTCCCGGCCATGCACCGGTTAGTGAACAGGAGGAATTGGAGCGCGTTGTTCCCGTAGTGGAAGCCCTCCATCGTGAAGTACCGCATATTCCGATTTCCGTGGATACCTATAAATCGAAGGTAGCGCGGGAGTCGCTTAAGGTCGGGGCCCATATCATCAATGATATTTGGGGCTTTAAAGGGGACCCGCTTATGGCCACTGTTGCGGCCGAGTTCGGATGTCCTGCCATTCTGATGCATAACCGTCATGATCGGGATTATGGAGATTTGCTCCAGGATGTGGCCGACGATTTGATGGACAGTGTCCGTGTCGCTAGAGAAGCCGGTGTTAAGGATGAGCAGATTATTCTGGACCCGGGAATCGGGTTTGCCAAGGACTATACTGAAAACCTGCAGGTTATGAAGTCGCTGGATCAGCTGATGGAGCTTGGTTTTCCGCTGCTCTTGGGCACCTCCCGCAAAAAGTTCATTCGAACCGCGCTGGACTTGCCGACGGATGAGGTCGTTCTTGGGACCGCGGCTACGGTGGCTTTCGGAATTGCGCAGGGCTGTCAAATTGTCCGGGTGCACGATATTAAAGAGATTAAGCGCACGGCTCAAATGTGCGATGCTATTTTATATGCCTGAATCTGAGGGGACGGAGAGATAAACTATGGATAAAATGATCATTCGGCGGATGGAATATTACGGATACCACGGTGTTTTTGATGAGGAGCGGAAGTTGGGCCAGCGATTCTACGTAGATCTTACTCTGGAACTTGATTTGCAGCGGGCCGGGCAGAACGATGATCTTGCCGAGACGGTAAATTATGCCGAAGTTCACGAACTGGTGAAAGGGATTGTCGAGCAAAAAAGCTTTAAATTAATCGAGGCGCTTGCTGAGCATATTGCATCCTCGGTATTGGACACTTATACTATGGTAGATGCCTTAACGGTTGGTGTAACTAAGCCGCATCCGCCTTTTGACATTCATTTCGAGGGTGTGACGGTTGAACTCCACCGATCTAGAAAGTGAGAAGGATCCATGACTAAACATTTTACCTCTGATGCTTCAGAGGCTTATATTGCATTAGGGGCTAATTTAGGGGACCGCGAGTCCACCTTAATCCAAGCCGCGGAGGTGCTGGACGGGCACCCGGATATCCAGGTGCTACGCAGTTCCAACTTATACGAGACGGATCCGGTAGGCTATGAAGATCAGCCGAATTTTCTTAATATGGCCATGGCGCTCCGCACTTCGCTGACTCCCGAGGCATTGCTTAAGGTCATGCTGGAGACAGAGCTTGCTCTCGGGCGCGAACGAAAAATCCGCTGGGGCCCGCGCACTGTGGACCTGGATCTATTATGGATGGAAGGCCAAGTGATGGATACGCCGCTTTTAACGCTGCCCCATCCGCGCATGTTGGAGCGGTCTTTCGTGCTGGTGCCGCTATGCGACATCGTTCCGAGAGAAGATCCTACCGGACTCTACGAGCAGGCGCATGCCGCCCTGGACCTCATGAACGGAAAGGATGGAGTACGCTTTTGGAAAACAGGCATCTGGCCCAACGAATCCGCGCATTCCGGAAACTGAAGGGATTCACGCAGCAGCAGCTTGCTGACGAGTCCGGCATTTCGCTGGCTGTCTTAGGGGCCATAGAACGGGGAAACCGCCGTGCAGAAGATCAAATTTTAAATAAAATTGCAGATGTTCTTGGAATCACTTTGGCGGAGTTGAAACAGGCGGAATAACGATAATTCAGGAAGTATTGCTAACAAAACTAAGTCTATGCTTCCGAAGTAAGTTTTGTACGAAGACAATTCAGGAAGCATTGCTAACAAAACTTTTAGGAGGGGAGCATCATGCTGAAGATCGGTGATATTGAAATGAAGAATCAGGTCGTGCTAGCCCCGATGGCGGGGGTGTGCAACCCGGCTTTCCGGTTAATTGCCAAAGAGTTCGGCACCGGGCTTGTCTGCGCAGAGATGGTTAGCGATAAAGCGATCCTTCACGGTAACAAGCGGACCAAAGAAATGCTGTTCGTAGACGAGCGGGAGAAGCCGCTCAGTCTGCAAATTTTCGGAGGAGACCGCGAAACTCTTGTCCAAGCGGCTAAAGTGGTCGATCAGGATACGAATGCAGATATTATTGATATCAATATGGGCTGCCCGGTGCCTAAGGTAACAAAATGCGACGCCGGCGCCCGATGGCTGCTGGATCCGAACAAAATCTATGAGATGGTCTCCGCTGTCGTGGATGCCGTAAGCAAGCCGGTGACGGTAAAAATGCGGATCGGCTGGGATTCCGAGCATATTTATGTCATCGATAATGCTAAGGCTGTCGAACAGGCTGGCGGCAAGGCGGTCAGCGTTCATGGCCGTACGCGTGAGCAATTGTATACCGGGAAAGCGGATTGGGGATTCATAAAGCAGGTTAAAGAGGCCGTGTCGATCCCTGTCATCGGAAACGGTGACGTGGCTACGCCGGAGGATGCCAAACGCATGCTGGAGCAAACCGGCTGCGACGGAGTTATGATTGGGCGCGGTGCTTTGGGCAATCCTTGGATGCTTTACCGTACGGTGGAGTATCTCAAAACAGGGATTCTTTTGCCTGAACCTGAAGCCGCAGAGAAGATCCGGATCGCAATCCTGCATATGGATCGCTTGGCTGCCTTGAGAGGAGAGGGCGTAGCCGTTCGCGAAATGCGCAAGCATATGGCGTGGTACCTGAAGGGCCTGAAGGGGGCAGCCCGGGTGAAAGACGTAATTATGGAAGAAACGAAACGGGACGAAATGGTGCGGATTCTTGAGAATTTTGTCGCCGAGATGGATACGGAAATGCAAACGGCTGTGGAATCTGCGTAAATCCCATATCCCCCACCTGAGATGGGGGGTTCTCTTTTTAGATGGAAGGGCTGACCGTGAAGCGTTTTCATTTGAAAAATCGGGCGTCATTGACATTTGAGAATGGTTATCCTATAATTTCACAGTATAAATTCGCCTCAGGAGATAACTTCCACAACATGGATGGTCTGACCTCCATGCGATTGCATATGATATTCTCAATGATGCGTGAGTTTTCACGGCCGTTGTTAGGCGGGAATTATGGTTCTTCTTTGGTTGAACGCTTTTGCACCTCCATTAAACGGAGGGCCGCCATTGAAGCTTCCTAGTAGTCCGCCGCACAGTGCGAATATTATTTCCATGACAGGAGAATCGGTTGAGATGAGCGATAAAGAAGTCATCCTTACACAGGACGGTCTGAAAAGACTGGAAGAAGAATTAGAGAATTTGAAGTCTGTAAGACGCCGTGAGGTGGCCGAGCGGATTAAAACCGCCATTGGATACGGCGATATCAGTGAGAACTCTGAATACGAGGATGCTAAGAACGAACAGGCATTCATCGAAGGGCGGGTTATCACGCTGGAGAAAATGCTGCGCAATGCCCGGATCATTAACAATGATGAGATCGATACGGATACGGTTAGCATCGGTTCCACGGTAACGGTTCAAGATATGGAGTTTGGAGATACGATGGAGTATGCGATTGTCGGAACGGCGGAATCCGATCCGCTGCAGAATAAAATATCGAACGAAAGTCCTGTCGGCAAGGCGATTCTGGGCAAGAAAAAAGGTGCTGTAGTCGATGTGACTGTACCGGCAGGCGTTATTCAATATAAAATAATCGATATCAAGAAATAAGGCTGAACTAGCGTCCCAAGAAGCTTCCCCGGCGGAAGCTTCTTTCACTGTTTTAAATACAAGTTGTAAGGAGTGGAACGAATTGAGCGAGGAACAAAATAACCAGGAAGTCGTTGAGATTAGTGAACTGCTGCAAGTCCGTCGCGACAAATTGGACGAGCTGCGCGGATTGGGTGTAGACCCTTTTGGCGGCAAGTATGAACGCACCGCAATGGCGGGGGACATTTTGAAGCAGTACGATGGATTGACCAAAGAAGAACTTGAGGAAAAGCACCTGAAGGTTTCGGTCGCTGGTCGGATTATGGCTAAACGGGTCATGGGTAAAGCGAGTTTTGCTCATATCCAGGATCTGTCGGGCAAGATTCAGATCTACGTGCGCCAGGATAGTGTACCTGAAGTTGAATACGCGGCCTTCGGCGTGCTTGATCTCGGGGACATCGTTGGTGTGACCGGTGAAGTGTTCAAGACCAAAACCGGTGAAACTACAATTAAAGCTGAGAATCTGGTTGTTTTGTCCAAATCGCTATATCCGCTCCCTGATAAATATCATGGACTCAAGGACGTCGAGCTGCGCTACCGTCAGCGGTACGTGGATTTGATCGTGAACCCTGAGGTGCAGCAAACTTTCATTAAGCGTTCCCGGATTATTCAATCCATGCGTCGCTATTTGGATTCTCTCGGCTACCTGGAGGTAGAAACGCCTACCTTGCACAGCATCGCCGGGGGGGCAGCGGCACGTCCTTTCGTTACCCATCATAATGCGCTGGATATGGAACTATATATGCGGATCGCGATCGAGCTTCACCTGAAACGCCTGATTGTGGGCGGATTGGAGAAGGTTTACGAGATCGGCCGGGTATATCGAAACGAAGGGATTTCCACGCGTCATAATCCGGAATTCACCATGATCGAATTGTACGAAGCTTATGCTGACTACAAAGATATTATGGCACTGACTGAAAATATGATCGCCCATATCGCCCAAGAAGTACTCGGAACGCAAATTCTGAACTACCAAGGGCATGAAGTCGACTTGACTCCACAATGGCGCCGCGTATCTATGGTAGATGCAGTTAAGGAAGTGACCGGGGTAGACTTTGGTGTTCAAATGAGTAATGAAGAGGCCCATCGTTTGGCCAAGGAACATAAAGTACCGGTTGAACCGCATATGACTTTCGGACATATTCTGAATGCGTTCTTCGAGCAGTTTGTTGAAGAAACATTGATTCAACCGACTTTTGTATTCGGTCACCCGGTAGAAATCTCTCCACTGGCTAAAAAGAACGAAGAAGATCCGCGCTTCACCGATCGCTTCGAGCTGTTTATTGTGGCTCGTGAGCACGCGAACGCATTTTCCGAGCTGAACGATCCGATTGACCAGCGCCAACGTTTTGAGGCCCAATTGCTCGAACGTGAGCATGGTAATGATGAAGCGCATGAAATGGATGACGACTTCATTCGCGCCTTGGAATACGGCATGCCGCCGACCGGTGGTCTGGGTATCGGGGTCGACCGTCTCGTGATGCTGTTGACCGATGCGGCCTCCATTCGGGATGTTCTGTTATTCCCGCATATGCGTAATAACGCTGAATAAAGTTTATGGAATGCGGCCCCTGCCTAAGCGGGGGCCGCATTATTATTTGTTCCCTTTAAATTTATTGAATAAAAGTGTTGCATAGTTTCTCGGTCCATGATATATTATATATCCGGTCGTTGTTAACAAGCTTTATTGAAGACATCGCAGAAATGAATGAAAAAAATAATGCTTGCTAAATTGATCCGGATGTTGTATAATAAAAAAGTTGCCGCTGATAAGGCGATAACGAACGAAGTTGATCTTTGAAAACTGAACAACGAGTGAGTATTAAAAGAGAAGTAAAATTCTCGTC
>DJTQ01000379.1 GCA_002439285.1 Paenibacillaceae bacterium UBA6304 | reverse complement strand
TCGGCTCGTCAAGCAGCAGCACAGGTCTCTCCATGATGGCCGCTCCCGCCACGCTCAATCTTCGCTTCTGTCCAAGCGACAATTGATACGGATGCCGCGACTCCAGTCCGGCAAGACCGAATTGGTCCAGCGCATGATCTACCCGCTGCCGGATCTCTTCGGGAGCGGCTCCCTCTTCCATTAACGAAAACCCAACCTCCCGGTCCACCCGGTTCTCGATAAATTGAAACTCCGGATTTTGAAAGACGAATCCGATCGACTTCGACAGGGATTGGACTTGCCTTTTCCGAATCTTTGTCCCGCCAAACCGGTTCCCGAGCAGAAGATAACTTCCCTCAGAGGGAAGCAGTCCCATCAATGTAAGCAGGAGCGAGCTTTTTCCGGCTCCGTTCGGACCCGTAACCGCAATAAAATCGCCAGGGTATACTTCGGCCCGTTCGACTTGTATGACTCTTCGGTTACCGCGAAATCCCCGGAATCCGGATAGTTCAATAACCGGCCGGTCCAACCGTTCCCCGAAAGCCGGCGGGATAAAGCCGGTAAATGGTTCGATCCCTTTTTCCTCCTCCTTATCCCCTCCTACCGAATTCCGAAACCGGTCCCAGACTCCGGGATGCCAAATCCCGTACTCCTCCAGTTCCTTCCGGCAGCGAACGAACAATTCCTCGGGATCGCCTTGCCCCAACAGTTGTCCCCGTGGCCCGAACAAGGCTACCCGGTCCACGAGCCCCAATTCCAGCAATTCCTCGATCCGGTGTTCGACGATAATAAGCGTCCTGTCCTCCGCCACTTCAGAAACCGCCGCCCAGATCTGTCTTCTTCCTTCGGGATCCAGCAGGGCGGAAGGCTCGTCAAGCAGCAATACCTCGGGCTCTGTCAGCAGAATGGAAGCCAAGGCCAAGCGCTGCTTCATCCCTTGGGACAATGTCGCGATCGAGAGATGAATCTCTTCACAATCGAGCCCTACCTTTGTCAACACATCCCGCATCCGGGGCAGCATCTCTTCTCTCGCCACGCCCCGGTTTTCCAATACAAACGCCAACTCTTCATCCACATAAGGCATACAAAACTGAGCATCCGGGTCTTGGAACAACATTCCCCAGGAAGGGGGAATCACTTGCCCCGAGCATCTCATAGGCACCTCCACAAGTCCCGGAATGATGCCGGCAAGCACTTGGAGCAGCGTCGATTTCCCGCTGCCGCTCGGCCCGAGCACAAGAAGCTTCTCCCCGCGTTCCACCGAGAAGGAGAGATCCTTGAATACAAAGTCGTCCCCTTCCGGGAATTTAAGCCGCAAATCCCTAACCGCTGCGACCGGTGAGCCGGTATCGGCAGTTACTACAACATGTAAATCCTCCGCAGGCATGGCTTCGCGATGCAAATGCATTCCGCCCCTCATTAATCTTCCAAAGCCGCATAGTCTTTCGCCGCTACCGGCCGGAGCAGGGAAGTGACCCCGGTGGCTTCCACCGCTTTGGCCAGCGCAGCGGCCAGATAACCGGCGATCAGAGCCGAACTGACGGCCCGCATGCCGTATTTGGCAATCAGCAGCCAGGTTTGGGTATCAGCAACGTAACCGTAGTAAATATCGGGAATCAGCGATCCCGCAGCGGCACCGACACCCGCCAAGGCAGCCACAGAGCCGGAAAATTTACGATAGCGGAACAAAGCGAATACAAGCTCGGCCCCCAAACCCTGAAGCACGCTATACAGTACAAGTTGAATTCCCCATTCGCTACCGAATAAGATCTCCACATGGGCCGCCGCCACTTCGGCCAGCAGTGCTACCCCCGGTTTGCGGATCAACAGGAACACTAGTGTCGGAGCAATGAACCACATTCCATAGACCAGTTCATCCGCTTGCAGAAACAGAGGGGAGAATAAATTGTATACAGAACTCCAGAAATGATAGACCACCCCTAACACAAGCGACACCAATACGGTCACCAGAATATCGCTCAGCTTTAGCCCCTTTCTTGACTTAGGAATTTGCGTACCGGACAGACTCTCTTGCTTCATACTTTCTTGCATGATAATTCCTCCCTTTACTATGGTTTGGACGCAAAAAACCGTCTGAGTAAGCTCAGACGGTAGCTAGGACCACGGGAAAACGCATGAGTTAAAAATAATCATTCATGCACTCCGGACGGACATTAGATTCTCTACGCTGGCATTATCCAGTTCAGATTAACGGTCTGCAGCGGGATATGCTGCTATCTCAGCCCGATTCACTCAAGCCCCCGTATCCTATATGCGATTGGAATTAATATACTCTAGATCTTTCCAAATAGGCAAGCAAAAAATGGAACAAGACAGTTTCGATATTGATTTCGTCTCTGTTCTATGTCAATATTAGCGGAAGTGGAAAAGGGATCCTTGTCCCGTTGATCATAGTGTTAGGGGGATACGACTTGGCTGCAAACTGGATGAAATGGATGACAGAACTGAGTTCCCGAAAGTGGATTTCCAGGCTTATGGGACGGTTCTCGCATTCGCAGGCGAGCCGTTACTTAATTCCTTGGTTCGCAAAGTCATACGGTATTCCGCTGCACGAAGCGGAAATGGAATTGAACGAATACCGCACGTTAAATCAATTTTTTACGCGGAAACTTAAGAGCGGCATGCGACCGATCCATCAGCAGGACGGCGGGCTGATCAGTCCGGTCGATGCACTCATTACTTTTATGGGGGAAATCCGGTCGGGCCTGATGCTAAACGTCAAGGGCCAGGATTACACCTTGAGCGATTTGCTGAACCATTCGCCGCATGTACATACCTTTGAGCACGGTTACGCGTTTGTCCTGTATCTGAGCCCGACCGACTATCATCGGATCCATGCGCCCGTAACCGGCACTTTGATGGAAAGCGAGCATATTAAAGGCCGGGTATATCCCGTAAATGATTATAGTATGACGAACATGAAATCTGTGCTTAGCCGTAACGAGCGGCTAATTACGTATCTTTCGCATGAGCGCGGAGAAATTGCCGTGGTCAAGGTCGGGGCGATGAACGTAAGCAGCATCCGTTATACTGATGGCCAAGCTAAGCGGTGGAATCAAGGCGACGACCTTGCCTACTTCGAATTCGGCTCCACGGTAGTGCTCTTGACCGAGAACGGCACCTTCGAGCCGTCCCCGGCGCGCACCGTCGGGCAAAAGGTCAAGATGGGCGAGTCCCTGGGGCGCTTCTATCCGCGTTCCAAATAACTGCTGCGGGGGAGAGGACAGTTACTTTACGGTAATGGTCCCCAAGGATGCAGTCAATGACAGGAGCGGACCTCCATCTCCCCGCCGGCTCTTGCCTTCCGGGGCCCCGCTGATCTCGCCCGCGTCAGCCCTTGTTTCCAGATCGCAATTCACCGAATCGGCCAAGGTGACATCGATGCTTCCAATCTCCCCAGTGACATCCAAACTCCCCTTACTTTCCATCCGGACGATATTCAGTTCGATACTGCCTGTTGAGTTACTAACCTTCGATTCCCCTGTAATTCCCGCGTCCTTGATTTGAATCTCACCTACCTGATTCTCAACTCGATAGCTTCCGCTCAATCCGGTAAGCGTTACGTTACCGACATCGTTGTTAATATGGAAAGCGGTAATCTGATCGGGAAGTCCGATCGTATAATCGATACTGAATTCGGAATAATTGTATTTCTTGTCCGCCCAATCCCAAAGATTCCGGCTGGGGTCCTCTTTGGCATGTGTGGATACGATCAGCTCTTCACCCTCGGGAGTAAGCGTCACTTCCGCCTGATCAAACACACTTTGCAGGTCAACCTCGCTAAAGTTCTTCTGATAGGCCGTAATCTTGACGTCTACAGTGACTTCGTTCCCCTTTGTCCCTTGAATCTCCACGTTTCCTACAGCATTATCCAGAGTAAGCTGTGACGCCGAATTCTCTTGGGCCGAAGCCGACAGCTCCAGCGTCGCCCCGTTTTCTTTCAGATGATCCATGTGAGTATCGACCGTCTTCCTTACGGTCTTCTCAATCGCGCCTGTCGTTGCTCCGACGATTTCTTGCGTTTTTTCCTGCACTTTTTCTTGGGCTCCCGTACAACCTGTAAGCATAACTAGCACTGCCACCGCCGCTGTGATTGCCAACGGCCTATATTTCGTCTTCATTCTTCTTCCTCCTTGAAAATGGACTCTATGTATTTTTGCACCGGTTCATCTTATATCCCATCATAAGCTCCTGGAAATAAAATGAATATAGCCTGGGGGCCAGAACCGTCCTGGACCAAAGTCGGAAGAAGGACGGTCAAGGATGTCAATGCGATCTCTCAGGGCAGCTAACCGAAAAAAACCACAAAAAAAACGGTGGAACAGAGCAAGCTCTATCCAACCGTCTTTATATTTCCAATCTTATTTAAACACCGGAATCGTGGTTCCCGGCGCATGCATTGATGTTGGAAATGACTTATCACAGCCAACCAATAAAGCGCTTAAAACCAAGCTTCATTATCCCGGTCGGATCGTCTCGGCCGACGATAACGATATCGAAACATGCTGCTTCCCGGTACCGAACACTCCCGGCTGCGCATCCGCCGTCTCTTTCCCATTGCTGTACACCTCCTCCCGGACCTCGCCTATAAAAGACAATTACCCGCCAAGAATAAAGGTGAACCAGATATTAGCGAATTTCGGACGGACTCTTTCCGGTATACTGTTTGAACTGGCGACTGAAGAAGAAAATATCGCGGTACCCGAGTGCGTCGGCTACCTCGGTAACATTCATCCCCGCATGAAGAAGCAAATGCTGAGCCCGGTCGATCCGGGTCTTGATAATGTAGGATTGAACGGATAACCCGATGATCTCCTTGAATTTAATCGAAAAGTATCTTGTCGACAATCCGGCCCGGGCTGCTAAATCCTCTACTTTATGTGGCAGCCCCGGATGCTGCGAGCAATAATTCGCCACCTCTTGAATGACTTCGTTCAGTTGATTGCTTACCTTCTTCTCTCGCGGCAATTCCCTTTCTTCCCGGAGCAAATATATAAGCAATTGCTTTAAAATGAGGCGTGCTTCCTCCTCGGCCCCGTAGGCTTTGATCAGAAACAGCCGGACGTAACGCGAGAGCATGTATTCAAAATCAATGGTATCCTCCAACTTCCGGTATGAAGCGGGTACCTCCGTGACAGGCTCGTCGATGTCAAAATGAATATAAGTCAAAACTAACGGGCGCTGCGGGTTATGCGTAGCGCTCGTATGATCGCCCTTACGGAACAAAAAGCAGCTCCCGGGGCCGACCTGAATGGGTTGATCGTTCAAAACCACCGTACCTTCGCCGCTCCATACATAGAATAAATCGTAGTTTTGCAGCGCTTTTTCCCGCTTATGCCACTTCCATCCGGGTTCGCATACGATTTTGGCAAAGGCCGGTTTTAAAATGAACGAGGACGGGGATATATGGAGCATCTCCTTACCTCCTGAGAACTCTTAAAATTAGAATGATAGATTGCATAGAGATACAGCAACTATGATTACGATTATACTCCTAAACGTCAGTTTCTTAAATATCCTTCCACGCAAGATTCATTCGGTATACGCCTTCTAGCACCCGTTCATCATCCAGATGGGACAGGCTGAAGCAAGCGGCAGGCGGGCCGGGGGTCAACCGGTAAACGGCACCGTCCCTAAATTGCACGCCCCGAAGCCGTGCCGCCTCCCGAAAGGCTGCATATTCCTTCGGTGTCCTCCGCCAATCCGCAAACACCAGCAGCCCCGCATCTGCCGGCTTCAGCGCAAACAAAGCGGGAATTTCCGCCTCCAAGGTGCGGCGGAACAGTTCATGCTTCGCGCTGTAGATTCTGCGCATCCGGCGCAAATGCCGCTCATAATCGCCCCTGCGCATGAAGCGCGCCAGCGCCCGCTGCTCCAGCCGGGCCGGGGGCACAGGCTCGTACAGCCCTTTGGCCCGCAGGGCCGGCTGGACCAGGCTGCGCGGCAGCACAGCATAACCGATGCGCAAGGAGGCGAACATCGTCTTCGAGAACGAGCCGATGTAGACGACGCGCTCATCGCGGTCCAGCGCCTTGAGCGGCTCCAGCGGGCAGCCGCCCCAGCGGAATTCCGTGTCGTAATCGTCCTCGACGATGACAGCATTCCGCGCCGCGGCCCACGCCAGCAACGCCTGCCGCCGCTCGGGCGACAGCACCGCCCCGGTCGGGAACTGGCGACCGGGGGTCACAAACAGCACCCGCGCGTCCCAGTCGCGCGGGATGATGCCGTCGCCGTCCACCGCCCCGGGGACGGCGATCGCTCCGCAGGCGGCCACCGCCCTGGAAATCCCGTGGTAACACGGGTCCTCCAGCACGGCCCGCTCGCCTTCACCCAGCAGCAGCTGGGTGAGCAGCATGATCGCCTGCATCGAGCCGTTGAACAGGCAGATTTGCTCCGCATCTGCCGCAATGCCGCGGCTGCGCCGCAAGTAGGCCGCGATCGCGGCGCGCAGCTCCGGTTCGCCCGCCGTATCCATGGCGGCGGCCCCTCCGCTGCCCTGCTTCTCCCGCGCGGCCCAAGCGAGCGCGCTCTTCCACTCGGCGTGCGGGAATGCGGAAGCGGACGGGCCGGCGTCCACGAACGAAATGACGCCTTCTGCGGGGCCGGGCCCCGCCCCGTCCTTAACCGGGTCATCCGGCTGCGGACGGGGCTGCACCATGATCCTTGTCCCCCAAGGGGACAGAGAGATATGCGCCGCCCTTCTGCCGGGCTCCGGGCCCGCCGGCACTACCGGAGCCACATAGGTGCCGCTACCCACCGCGGACCGCACATAGCCTTCCGCATGAAGCAGATCGTAGGCATGGGCGACGCTCCCCCGGGACAGGCCATACATCTCCGCCAACTCCCGGGATGAAGGAAGACGCGTACCCGCCGGAAGAGTGCCGTCAAGGACGGCGGCCCGGATCGCATGGTATAAAGCCAAATATTTATACCGGTACTGCTCGCTATGAGCATCCAACGGAATGGAGAAGTTCACGCCAAACCCCCCTCGGGATTCTAAATTGGACTATTAGGATTAATGTAAATTGGTTCTTTTTTTCTGTCAATTCCGGGAATAGACTGTTAGAAACATAGAGGTTGTTCGAAACGCAGTTCGGATATGCCATTCGAAACGTAAACCTAATACGCCTGGAGGAGATTGAAATAAGAAGAAAAGAATTTTCGATTGAAGAAAAACAAGAGGTAGATGCCTTT
>DJTQ01000040.1 GCA_002439285.1 Paenibacillaceae bacterium UBA6304 | reverse complement strand
TCACCTCGGCATTTCCGTCGTTGCATTCCTATAATGTACTCATTGCCTGCCTATTGGTAGTCGTCATCACGGTACTCAATTTGCGCGGAATCACCGAATCGGCTTCCATTCTGGCATATCCGGTTTACTTATTCGTACTTGTTATATTTATAACGATTGGAGCGGGGCTTTATAAAATTGCGATAGGTGAAGTTCCGGCGAACTTGCATGCCCCGATCGGTACGCCCGCGGCTGGCCTTACGCTGTTCCTGCTCTTGCGGGCATTCGCCTCGGGGAGTTCGGCCTTAACCGGAGTCGAGGCAATTTCCAACGCTATTCCTAATTTCAAGGATCCGGCTCCCAAAAACGCCTCCAAAACTTTGGCTGCTATGGGCATCCTGCTGGCACTTTTATTTACGGGGATTGTATGGCTGGCTTATTATTACGGGATTTCGCCTAAAGCTGAGGAAACGGTCGTGTCCCAGATCGCTTCAGCCACATTTGGCCGGGGTTTCCTGTACTTCGTGATCCAAGGGATCACTGCGATGATACTGGTGCTGGCTGCCAATACCGGATATTCGGCATTTCCGCTGCTGGCGGTGAATCTGGCGAAGGACAAATATATTGCCCGCATGTTCACTGTTCGGGGAGACCGCCTCGGTTATTCCAACGGGATTGTGTTTTTGGCGGTGGCCTCAATCCTGCTGATAATCGTTTTTAAAGGACAGACGGAGCATTTGATTCCGCTCTATGCGGTTGGCGTATTCATACCCTTTACTCTGGCGCAGACCGGTATGCTTGTGAAATGGTTTCGGGAGAAACCGGCAGGCTGGGGATTGAAATTAACGATTAACGCGGTCGGTGCTGTAATCAGCTTTACGGTCATGATGATTTTCTTTATCACGAAATTTCCGCAGGTCTGGCCTGCGCTAATCTTTTTGCCGGCGATTGTATATATTTTCCACCAAATCAACCGTCATTATGAGTCTGTAGGAGATCAATTGCGGATAACTACATGTGAACCGCCTTTGGCGATCGAGGGGAACGTAATGGTGATCCCTGTAGCGGGAATTACGCATGTCGTGGAAAATACGCTGAATTACGCGAAATCGTTGTCTCCCGATCAGATCATTGCGGTATATGTGGCATTTGATAAAGAGGCGGAGAAGCAATTTGAAGAGAAATGGAACCACTGGCACCCTGAGATCCGGCTGGTTACGCTGTATTCCCAATACCGGAGCATTATCCAGCCGCTGACGAAGTTTATCGATACGGTAGAGCATAAGGCCAAGGAAATGAATTTCCGGGTGACCGTACTAATTCCCCAATTCATTCCCAAGAAACGGTGGCATAACGCCCTGCATAATCAGTCCAGTTTGCTGATCCGCGCCTTTTTGCTATACCGGAGGGATTTGATTGTAACCACGGTTCCTTATCATTTCAAAAAATAAGACCCGGACTTCCTATAATCAAGTCAGAATTTGCTCTACCAGCTCGTTCATGCCTTTCCAGGAGTCTTTAAGGATAAAGTCTTTCTGAACCGGTGCATTCCAGGGACGAGGAATCATAATGGTCTGCTTGCCCGCTTCCTTGGCCGCAATCAGATTATGAGGGCCATCATCGATTAACAGGTCAAAATCAAGCAAGTATTTGCGCTTGGCGACAAAAAAATTATCGAAAGGGATAAACGGCATATGCATTTGTAGCCATTTCCACTTCTCGGGGACCGATGCGGGGCGAGCGGCCGTCACAATGATGACATCGTAATTCGTTGTCATTCGTTTTACCTCATCGATCGTATGCTCGTCGAAGATTTCAAGTTCTTCGTACAGACCCGGCCTGCCGAAGAAAATATCATCCGTGCAGGTAGGATGCCAAATACCGCTAAGATCAAAGCTGATGATTTGCTCCATGGATAACGGAAGGTCGGGATACATCAAATTATGATATTGAATCGCTTTCGGAATGAGATGGCAGATCGTATCATCCATGTCGATGGCTATTATCTTTTTGCTCATGCTACGCACTTCTCCCTGGCGGTTACTTTTTCGATATAAATAAGAATAGAGTTAAACGTAATTGTAATGGACACTCCTGAAAATCGCAAACCGCGGCAATCTGCATAAGGTTTACAAGTAGCAGCGGATTGGCATATCATGGGGCTATAAATACAGACAGGAAGGAATGTGGAGATGGAGACGATTCAGAGTAAATTGCGGAAACCCCAAGCCATGATCTTCGATATGGACGGAACGCTGTTCAAGACGGAAACGCTGCTTATCCCTGCCTATCATGAATTGTTTGACCGGCTCAGGGAGGAGAAGCTGTACGAGGGAGAGACGCCCCCGGAAGAGCTGATGCTGAGCTGTCTAGGCATGCTTCTGGAGGATATTTGGAGAAAAGTTATTCCTGACTGCAATGAAGCGGTACATCGCCGTGCGGATGAACTGCTGCTGGAACTGGAGCTGGCAGGCCTTAAAAAATACGCCACGGAACTATACCCCGAAGTAAAGGAAACACTGGAACAGCTTAGCCGGCGGGGAGTAAGGCTATTCGTGGCCAGCAACGGGCTGGAGCATTATGTGAAGGGCGTTGCCGAGTCGCATTTGATCGCTCCGCTGTTTGAAGGAATATATAGCGCGGGCGAGTATCAGACGGCATCCAAGGTCGATCTTGTCCGCCTTTTGATGGACAACCACGGCGTGTCCAGCGCCTGGATGGTCGGAGACCGCTCGTCCGACGTGGAAGCGGGCAAGAAGAAC
>DJTQ01000095.1 GCA_002439285.1 Paenibacillaceae bacterium UBA6304 | reverse complement strand
GGTGGAGGCGGGCGAGCTATTTGCGGTCACCGGTTTAACCATGGCCTCTGTCGGAGATGGCGCAGGGGTCTTGCAAGAGACCGCGGTGTACGAAACGGTCCCTACCCTGCGGTCCAAAGTTATTTTTGAGCCCGGGGTTCATGTGAAGGAAGCCCTTCCTTATTTTAATATGCTCAACGCGGAGGATCCCTCGCTGAATGTGACCTGGGACGAGCGATCGCAGGAGATTCAGCTTCACGTAATGGGGGCCATCCAGCTTGAGGTGCTGGAGCAGCTCATCAAAGAGCGATTTAACCTTAAAGTAAAATTTGACCACCCGGAAATACTGTATAAGGAAACGATCGATACCCAGGTGAACGGGTATGGCCATTTTGAACCGCTCGGACATTACGCCGAAGTGCATTTACAGTTAACGCCAGGGGAGCGGAATGCAGGAATAACGTTCGAAAATGCTTGCCACGCCGATGATTTATCTACCGGGAACCAGAACCTGATACGCCACCATCTGTTTGAACGGGAGCATCACGGTCTCTTGACCGGCTCTCCGCTAACCGATATCAACGTAACTTTATTGACCGGAAGAGCCCATAATAAACATACGACGGGCGGAGACTTCAGAGAAGCTGCATATAGAGCTTTGCGTCAGGGATTGGAACAAGCGTCCAATATCCTGCTCGAGCCGTATTATCATTTTAAAATCAAAGTGGAGCCGGACCACATTGGCCGGGTCATCTCAGATATCGGGCAGGCTTACGGCAAACTCGATGCCCCCCGAAATGAGGGGGAGAAGGCTGTTTTGACGGGGACCGTGCCGGTAGCCACGTTTATGGATTACAATAGTAAACTGGCTTCATTCACGCAAGGAAAAGGCGTGCTCAGCCTGACATTCGCCGGCTATGACCGATGCCATAACGAGCGGGAGATCATTGATAGAATGGGCTACAGTAAGGATGCTGATCCTGAGTATACTTCCTCTTCGATCTTTTGTGCCAAGGGCCAGGGCTATACGGTGACCTGGGAAGAGGCTGAAGCGAATATGCACGCCTTATGAGTTATTAATTAATTTAGAAAAGGAGTTCCAAATGACTAACGATTTTGAACAAATGTTGGAGCAGACAAATATTCAGTACGCCATCGTCGGCGAGATGAATTCGACTTTAAAAGAAACTCTGAGAGGATTAACAAAGACGCGGACGATGTCTTTTGCCCGAGCTTACAATGTACCTGGCAGATCAAAAATGAATCAGGCCGAACTGGCCAAAGCGGTTCAGGAGTATATTCTGAATCCGGCTCTTTTGGAGTCCACCCTGCTAGTTCTGGATGCTGCGGAATGGGCGGTGTTTGAGGCCGCCTATGCCGATCCTTTTGTACAGGATAACTATCTCCCATACGGCTTTTACCGGTTGATGCTTGAGCGGGGCTTGGTGTTCACTTATTTTAACGAAGGTAAGTTTTACCTGGTTATGCCGGATGAGGTGAAGGGGGCATATGCAGAGTTAAATACGCCGGAATTTAAGGCGAAACGCAGTAGAATGGCCCTGGTTTACGATTACTTGCTCGCTTTGACCAATCTGTATGGAGTCTATACGCCGGACAAGCTCCTTGAAGTATTTAATGCGCAGAACACTGGCGATTCTCTAGACAAGGAAGAATTGGATGAAATCACTAAGCACTTCCTCCAAAGAGAACAGAATTTTGTCATGGAAGACGGCTATTTGATCAATGTGGGGCTGGTCTTTAATAGTGAAGAGGGCGAATTGGAGTCCTTGCTGCAAGAAATTCAAGGTAAACCGTATTATGTTCCGGACAAGACGGAATTGCTTAAATACGTGGATGACGGATACTTTGAAATGACGCCGCAGCTTACCGCGTTGAAAACTTATGTGTTGAACCGTATGAGCGATGATGAGGAGATGGTCGATGCCCTGGTTGACGACATTCAGCTTGCCTGTTCCATGGATGCCCCGCTGGATCGACTGATTTACGAATTTGAAAGACGGGATCTGGTGTTTGAAAACACGAAGGAGGCAGAGCGGGTTGTCGGTTTGATCGTCGATATAAGTAATCATACAAGAAGATGGACAAACTGCGGACATACGCCGAATGAACTTGGCGCCTCCAAACTCATATCGGATCAGAAGCAAGGAGGGACCAACGCTCCGGTTCAAACGAAAAAGGTAGGCCGGAATGAACCATGCCCATGCGGCAGCGGATTGAAGTATAAGAAGTGTTGCGGCAAATAAAGCGAAAGAGGTGGGTGCTTACGCTTTACCCAACCCCTCGGATACTAGCTTCAGCAGGTTATCCGGAATTTTGAACTGCTCGTTATTGATTTGCAATTGAATATCGTCGCTGGGTTCGGATTGATGGGACATCTTAATTTCCTCCATTTCTTGCTGTAGCTGCTCCATTTTCATATCCAGCTCATAGGCGGTGTCGGCTGCGACTTTTAAATCCTGAAGCAAACGATCCGGCACGGATTCATTATATTTGTAGAAAATTTTATGTTCCAAGCTTGCCCAGAAATCCATGGCAATCGTCCGAATCTGGATTTCGACGCACATCCGCTCTTCGCGGTCAGACATGAACACGGGAACTTCAACTAGCAGATGGAGGCTTTTATAACCATTCGGTTTGGGGTTTTTAATATAATCTTTAATGGACAAGATCGTTAAGTCCTTCTGGCTTTGCAGCATGTCACTGATCCGGTAAATATCCGAGATAAAAGAGCAGGTAATCCGTATGCCGGCTATATCTTTAATACTGTCTTTTATATCCGAGAGCGAGCTTGCCCCGCCTTTGCGGTATAGCTTTTTCATGATGCTTTCGGGAGACTTTACTCTGGATTTTGTATGCTCAATCGGATTGTAGTCGTGAAGTAGTTGAAACTCTTCCTGCAAAATTTCAATCTTTGTTTCGACTTCATGCAAAGCGAATTTATACATCATCATAAAGCGAGTCAGTTTTTTTTGGATTTCTTTCATCTGTTCAATGGGATTGTCTGTCATAATAACCGTCCTTCAGGTAAAAATGTAGGGGAAGCTGTTGTCCTCCTATTATAGCCTATTTCAAATCATGCTTTCCAACTGCCTGGTTTTGAAAATCCTGATATAATAAACGGGTTGATATTTTATAAAAGAAGAAGGTACTGGATCAGGATGGAAAAAATAGACCGCATACAGGTGGAGGCTGAGCTCCGGAAGTTTGTCGGGGGACCAGCTTTTATACACAGTGAGGCGACATCGTATGTATTCGTTCGTAATTTCAAGGTTGAAATTACGGATGCTTTTATCGCAGGAGACGGAAACGGTCCCTTCCGGGTAGCTATCCGGTTTGACGGGCATGGATGGCTCCGGATGGAGTCGCTCACCGATTACGAAATCGACGGCGAAGGGCGCTTGCTGCTGGCCGGATTTGATGACAGAGGACGCATGGACGTCGCTCTCCATTTGGGAAAGGAGCCTTTCTCCGAATGAATAATGATAATCAGAGCGCGGCACGAAAGCTGCTTGCTGTATTTGCACACCCGGATGATGAGACATTTATTTGCGGCGGTACCTTGGCCAAATATGCGGCTGAGGGAGTCGACATTACGCTGGTAAGCGCCACGCGGGGAGAAATGGGACGACGGATGGGGAATCCGCCTTATCTTAACCGGGAGACCATTGCGGCGGCGAGGGAACAGGAATTGCGCGAGGCGTGCGACTGTCTGGGAGTCAGGGAACTGATCTTTTTGGACATCCGCGACAAAACCGTGGAATTCATCGACGAAGAGAGTTTAACCGCACGAATCGAGATCTTAATTCATGAGATTGATCCGGATATCGTACTAACCTTCCATGAACAATTAGGCGGACATCCCGATCATTGCGCGATCGGCAAAGCGACGAAGGCGGCTTTTAGCCGCGCGGGGCGTAGGGAAGGGCTGTATTATATTTCGTTCGGAGGCATGATGGAAGTTCCGGAACGTTACGGCTATACGCGCGAGGATATCGTTAAAGTTAACGTCTCCGGACACCTTGAGGCCAAGTTGGCTGCTTTCCGGGCCCATCGCTGCCAATCCGAGATCGATGAATGGGTATGGCTTCCGGATGCGGAGGCCATGACCCGGTTCGGAGAGTATGAATATTTAATAAAATCGGAAGAAGCCGCCCCTATCGTGAATGCCAGCGATTTGTTTCAGGCTGAGGACAGCCACGCGGTTCTTGTTGCCGGAGTGAATCTATAACTCTCGGCACGAAAGTAGTTTACGCAGACGAGAGAGGCTAAGCAAAGTAAAGCCCCTTATGCAACCTGTTGGTTGTGTGAGGGCTTTTTTGCGCTGGGGCGGATCGGGCCCGGTTCGGCTGGGCACGGTCCGGTTTTGATCGGCTCGGATGAGCTCAATCCTACTCTTGTCTCTCTGAGATGGACTATTCTAGCGAAATGTCTTTCAAATGGTGGACTCCCCTTTTATGTAAAGGTATTTTCTTTAACCTATTGGCTATTCCGCATATAGTAGTTTGGAGTTGATTTGGAGCTAGATATGGATATTTGAGCTTGATGAGGGATATACCCTGGGTGTCCACTTTCAGGTGGACATTTTAATGTTTTGTCCATTGAGGATGGACGATAGGCGAGATTGTGAAGTGATTTCGATTCAAAGTTATCCGCACACCTACTGATGCTCATCACCTCGACTGGCAAGAGAAATAAGGGACTTTAGGGGCGCTATTTCGTGAAGGTCAGCCATTGGAGGGAAATAGAGGACTTTTAGGGTCTTATTTTGCAGGTTGGGAGTTTAAAAACCAATTACAAGCGAAAAAGGGATTAATAGGGCCCCGAAAGGACCTTATTAGTAAGCAAAGTCCTGATTTTTGGGGAATAAGGCCCAAAAAGTCCGCTATGGTGACTATTGAGAGAAACTTAAGCCAATTGTTCACTCTTATTAGACTAGTTGTATACGAAGTTTGTCATGAAATGTAATATTATGTCTAAATAATTTTTTATTATATTTTTTGTAAAATATTAGAGGTTTTTCTTTTGGATTATAGAATAGAAGAGTACGGCAGCTAGATTCGACATACCTAATATACCAAAAAGGGAGATGAGAGTTTGAGTAGGAGAGCGAATAAAACAATCATTGCCGCATTATTAAGTCTCATTCTGGCCTTTACCTTGCTTCTTCCAGCTGTGGGAGCCCAAGAGAGCGGTCCGACTACTGAAGACAACCAAGGTTCAAGTCGGGTAATATCACGGCTAAACCCGGATGCCGTATCCCTTGATACCATTGGGCTGGATCACAGTACAACGCGGCAAGACAGGCAAAGTCAATCTTTTAGCAAGTCCTCAAATTCAAGACCCCTAGATCAAGAAATAACGCTCGAACAGCAAGACTCCTCACTATCATCTACGATGGAACCTCAAAATTTTGTACCACTTTCAGACAACAACGAGCAAATCTCAGTTATCGTGGAACTCCAGGAAGAACCGGTGAAAGTATTTGAAGCCGGTCAGCTTCAAAATATGTCACGCTCCAGTTCATCTTCGGTATCATCCCATCAATTAAAAGTAAATCTGGAGCAGAAAAATTTCAAAAAGTCCGCAGCAAGCAAATTGAATATCGATATCGGCCGTGAATATTCGGAAATCTTTAATGGGTTTTCATTGACGATTGCGGCCAATCAGGTGGAGGAGCTGCTCACGCTCCCTGGGGTCAAAGCAGTTTATCCCAACAACACGGTGTATGCGACTGCGGAGTCGGATGCAACCGTCGTAACTCCAGAAGGTAGTGTTCCATTCATCGGGAGCGAATCGTTCTGGGATGAGGGAGTGAAGGGCAGCGGAATTAAGGTCGGTGTCATCGATACCGGGATTGCCAATGATCATCCCGATTTGGCAACTGCCATTCCGGGCGGTAATTGGGGCTATGACTTCGTAAACGACGATGATGAGCCTTATGAAACGACGAAGGAGGATTATTTGAAGGCAAAAGCGCTGGATCCGAAAACCTCCGAATATCATCCTGTAACCGGGAAGCCATATTGGACATCGCATGGTTCCCACGTCTCCGGTGTCATTGCCGGTCGGGGGACTGGCGTTGGCGGCCAGGAAGGAATTACGGGGGTAGCTCCGGAAGCGGAAATTTATGCTTATAAGGTGCTGGGGCCTTATGGCAGCGGCACTACGGATAACGTAATGGCAGGCATCGAGCAAGCTGTAGAAGATGGAGTGGACGTAATCAATTTATCGCTTGGCTCGGAAACGAATAACGAGCGGTCCGCAGATTCCATTGCTGTCAACAATGCCGTGAAAGCCGGCGTTATCGCGGTAGTATCCAGCGGGAATAGCGGCCCGGGTGGAGCTACCGTCACGGATCCGGGCACAGCCGAACTGGCAATTACAGTAGGGGCATCCAAGCCACCGTTAAACACTCCGATTTTGAAAGTTTCCGGTACAAACGACGAGATTCCTATGGATTCGTTTGATAAATCCCAAGGAATCGAAGATTTAACGGGAGCTTATGGACTCGTTGAAGTCGGATTGGGCAAGGAAGCCGATTATGCCGGTAAGGACCTGGCCGGGAAAATCGCGTTTATCAAACGCGGGGAAATATCCTTTGTGGAAAAGGCCGAGAATGCCATCCAATCAGGCGCAACGGCAGCCATTATATATAATAATGCACCTGAAGCTCTGGAGAGCGGGACGCTTGGAGATGCGAAGATTACGATTCCGATCTATGCCCTTTCCGGCGCTGATGGAGAGAAGGTCAGAGCGGGGCTCAAGACTAATCCATCGCTGGAGATTTCATTCGGAGCCAAGATCGAACAGGATATTATGGCCGGTTTCAGTTCGCGTGGACCTTCCCTTCCTTCATTGGACATCAAACCGGACATTTCTGCTCCGGGTATCGGCATCCGCTCTAGTGTGCCGGAGTATGAAGGTTGGTATGAAGCGCAGAACGGTACCAGCATGGCCGCTCCGCATATTGCCGGGGTTACCGCACTTTTGAAGCAACACTACTCTAACTTAAATCAATATGAAATCAAGGCTTTGATGATGAATAATACCGTCAAGCTCAATGACCGTACGGGGAAACAATATCCACATATGGATCAAGGAGCCGGGCGTGTTGCGCTGGATCGGGTGCTAGAAGCGAGAGCGGTAGCCATGACGGAGGAGCGGACCGTGTTTGTCGAAGGAGAGCCGGAGATTTATGATACAGGCAGTCTTTCGCTCGGATACGTTAATTATGGTTCAAAGGTTGAGCGTGAAGTAATTGTCAAAGATATCGCCGGAGAAGCATCCACTTACTCAATTGAGGCCAAATGGTATGGAGTATCTCCAATCAGACTATCTTCATCGGTTAATCAAATATCGGTGCCGGCTAATGGACAGACTTCTTTGACAGTTACGTTGGAAGTGCCGGACATCGGAAAAGAAGCTTATTACGAAGGGGAATTAATTTTAACGGAGACCGGAAGCGGTCATGTAATTCAAATGCCGATAGCCATTTCCATCGGTGAATATGATGCGGTCACGGATTTAATGATCATTCCTGATATTTTCTCACCTAACGGAGATGGGGAGCTTGATGCCACCGATATTTCGTTTACGGTGAATGAACACAATCCGTACTTCTCGCTGGACGTACACAGCTTAGACGGAAATTGGGTAGATAATGTAGTAGAAGCACCAAATGGTTTTGAAATCGGCAGCTATAACCTGAAGGGGTATAAGAATCCAAATCTAGAGGATAACATGTACTTTGTAATGCCATGGGTGGGCACTTCTCCAGATACTGTCGTGCCTCTTGATGAGCAGGCAATTCCGTTTATCCTTGATACCCAAGCTCCGGTCTCTAAACTTAACGACCCGGGTATTACTTTGGACAAACTGAATATGACGGGAACGATTTCCGGTCAGGTTACCGGAGATCTGCTAATCGACTTGCTGGTTCCATTGGGATATGAAATCGGTCAGGTTATTGGCGTTGCGGCGAAGAACAAAGAAAATGGTCTGCAACTCGACGGGAGTATCGACGATGCCGGCAATTTCTCGATAGAGGCTCCGATCTATCCTGGAGATAACACCTATGAGGTGTTCGTCTATGATTTGGCAGGAAACGGATTGACGGTACCGTTCACTACGACTAAGTATACTTTTAATGATTTTGTAGCTCCTATTGTTGGAACTGATAAGGTACTGCCTAATGAACAATTCCCTCTGGACGTGAGTTTTTCGATTACCCGCGCGGTATATTCCGCACAATTCGATTTGCTTTACAGCAATCGGATAAAATTAGAATCTGTAACGCCGAGTACGGAGCTCAGTGAGCATCAGGCACTGCATAATCCATCTGAGCCGCTGACCGTATCGCAAGGCGTATATGAATACGATGAAAATACTAGCAGGTATGAGTTTTCCATTAGTTTGAACACCTCGAAAGGTTATATCGGCGATGGTTCTCTTGCCAGTTTTGAATTCGCCGGAGCCGAGCTTGGGCAATATGAGTTTAAGCTTGCCAATCTGAAGCTGCTGGATAGTGAGGGCAATGAAATTGCCATCCATGTTAAGCCAAACACCCAGGTCACTATTCAAGAGCAGCCCGTTCTTACCGTCACGCCTCAGTCCGTCTCCGTCCAAGAAGGAGCCGGCAAGCAACTGACGGTTACTTATAAAGGACCGGATGGTAAGGTGGCGGACGTGACGGAAGCGGCGCAATATAAGGTTGCCCATTCGGCTGTCGCCACAGCAACAAAGGGACTGGTGAGCGGTAAGAAAGATGGCCGTACTACTGTGGAAGTGAGTTATGAAGGATTGACCCAAAGCGTGGAAGTCACGGTTATGAAGGCTTCGACTCCCGGTGGCGGGGACGGAGGTAACGGTGGAGGCAGCACGGGTGGTGGCGGAACGGCTCCAACTACCCCAACTCCAAAACCGGAGACGCCATCCGTAAACGGAGCCGTCAAGACGGCGATCAAGCCGAATGAGCCTACGACGGTTACTTTGCCGAACGGGTTGACGCTGACATTGCCGGCGGGGGCAATTACATCGACGGAAGCGGCTTTTGTGCAAGTGACTCCTGCAACCGAGGAGGCCACTAAGAAGTTATTGGCCGGTTTGAGCCTCGGCTCGGCGATCAAACCGTTGGGTCAGTACTATGACTTTGCCATTCTGGATAAGGACGGCAAACCGCTGGAAGGGCTTAGCTTCAGCAAACCTGCGGAATTGAGCATTCCATTAAGTGCACTGGCCGCAGGACAATTGAACGGAGAGAAGATCAATCTAATTGAAATCGGCGAAAAAGGACAACTTAGTCAGCATATCGGACGGTTGATCGACGGCAAAATTGTTCTCCGTCTGAGTGGCTTTGGCCGATACGTGTATATGGCTAAGGACGTCGCATTTACGGACGTGACAAGTTCGAACTATGCCTGGGCCGTGAACGAAATTGAAGTGCTTGCTTCCAAGGACATCGTTACCGGCCAAGGCGCGGAGACATTTGCGCCGGGATCTCAAGTAACGAGAGCCGAATTCGTTGCGCTTCTCATCCGGGTGCTGGATCTGGAGAAGGAGGCGGCTGGCGCAGCCCGGTTCAGTGATGTTAAGGAAGGAAGCTGGTATTACGACGCTGTGCAAACCGCGGTATCCCAAGGATTCGTAAGCGGATATGACAACAAGAGCTTTGCACCGGATCAACAAATTACACGCGCAGAAATGGCGGTCATTTTGTCCAGAGTGCTGGAGTACTTGGGCAAAACGGATTCAGCCGAAGCGCAGCTGTCCGGATTTACCGACAGCGGCAAGATTCAGGAATGGGCCAAGAAAGCGGTGGCCCAGGTAGTAGGGCTTGGCCTGATGCAAGGCAAAGGCGACAACCGTTTTGAAGCGGAGACCTTTACGACCCGTGCGGAAGCTGCCGTAGTAGTGTATCGGATCTTCAAGACGTATACCAAGTAAAAAAAGAAAACCTTCAATCCGTATCTAGCGGGTTGAAGGTTTTTTTTGTATATTGCAGCAGGTCTTATTAAAGGCCTTAACGAGGGGTTACTACATCTTGGTCATCCGTCACGATGACGAATTCAGCGTTGGTTATGCCCGGAAGCGACCGGGTCATCATAGGCGAGTGGTAAGCGACGATTTTCATGCCGGCTCTAAGCGTCGTGTCTCCGTCCAGTGTCGGAATGATTACCGTGTCCTCCACAATGTTCAGAATGACGTCGTTATCTTTCGAGGCATCGGATCCGACATTCACGTAAACTTGACCCTCTGTAGCAAAATCGGAGCCTTGGACGGTTCCTTCAATTTTAGGAGTCTCCGCCGATTGGACCACGATTTTATCGGCACGGGATTGAGCCGGATAAATCATGATCATGATTTCGGGATAATAGGCGATTACCCGCTGATCGGCTTTAAGTTCTCCTTTGGTTAAGGCTTTGCCGGTTTCATCCACGATTTGCGTCTCTTCATCCACTCTCAAGAAAATATAGTTGGTACCGCCTTGTTCCAGCGGATGGCCGACAACCGTAATCTTGTCCTCCGAAATATTCGTGATTACTCCGTTCGTACCAGGCGCCTCCTTACTTGGTGTTTCTGTAATGTCTGTGTTTACCACAACATAATTTGCCGTGGATTGGGCGGGAAGGCTCATCATGACGGCCGGGCCATAGAAAGCTCTTACCGTCATCCCTTTTTGAATATCGGTAGTCGTGATGGCCTTTCCGTTTTGGTCTATAAGTTGGGTCTTATCCGCAAAATGTAACACGATGCTGTCCTCATGTCCGGAATAAATATTGGTTCCTTGGACAAAAATGCCGTTTTCCCGGATTTCCGTCACCGTGCCGTCCATCGCCGTAAACATCTGATCCTGAACGACCAGCGTCAATGCGGTCCCCCGGGCGGGCATACTTTTTGTGATATTAGGACTGTAGAAGGCTTTGATGGCTTTCTGCTCATCTATAATAGTCTTTAGTGCCACCTTATTGCCCTTGGCATCCACGATTTTCGTATCTTTAGTGATCGCAAGAATCATCTCGCTCTGATCGGCCGGCGCGAGTCCGCGTCCTTTGACCGTAATGAACTTTCCGGTTTGATCGTTGACGAAGTCGGTAATTTGGCCCAGCGTACCCGGTACGACTTTAACCTGAGTTTGGCTTTGAACCAGGGTGGAATCAGGGATTTTCGTTGCCTGCGGTACATCCTGCGCAAATGCGGCTACCGGAATCGCGGTCATAGCCAATAGGGATGCGGTGGCGATAGCTTTGTTCATCTTTTTCATAGATTAAGTCCTCCGTAGGATGATGTTGTTATGTTCTCAGTTCGTTATACTTTGACGGGAAAGGACTTAAAATGTTGCACCAGATGGGAAAGCGTCATTAAATAGAAATCATGGAGTATACAGAGAGGGAGGTGCGGCAGCGATGACTTTGCAGCAATTGAAGTAGAAATCATGGATTATCAAAATAACAAATATAGATTAAAATTGCTATTAAGCAAGAAAAAAATGGAGGGGTGTCATGCAGCAGGAGAATCGGACCGGCTGGAGGGCCGGCGAAGGATTGAAGACCCGATGGGCGCGGGGTATCGACCCACAGAGAGTACTTCCGGAATATCCGCGGCCTCAAA
>DJTQ01000094.1 GCA_002439285.1 Paenibacillaceae bacterium UBA6304 | reverse complement strand
GATCAGCGGAAGATTTGAAATCCATTTGGAGCCACTTGAAAGCACCGCAAATGTTGCAGGAACAAGATAAGGAGAAGGAATACGCAGGGGTTGGATCAGCCGTCGAGGGAGTTGAGATGCTGCCTTTCATGGACCGGTACTCAGGTGGAAGAACGGGAAGCCAGTGGCTGGGGTATGTTGCTCAGCGGCCCGATATTATCAAAGAGATCGGAAAGCCTCAATTATTTCCTTTGACTATGCAGGTAGGCGCAGCAGGACTGGAAAGAACGTTGGACCGCTTCTTGCGGGGAACCGGAGGAACGCGCGTATATTATTCCATTGACGGTAAAAAGCGTCCATTACCCGGAATCGGAACAAGAGCGGAAGGGGCGGCGAATCGCCATTATCCGGTCCAAATTGTGACGACCGTCGATATCGGCATTCAACATCGGCTGGAAGAAACCGTTGAACAGATGAATGTAAGCGAAGGGGCGATCGTTGTCCTTGACGCCAGACAAGGCGATATTGTGGCTATGGTTTCCCGTCCATTTTTTGACCCGGCTCACATTAATCTGGAGGAAGGGGCATGGAGCAACAAGGCGGTGAAAGCAGTGGCACCGGGTTCGGTATTTAAAACAGTGATTGCTGCTGCCGCATTGGAAGAAGGGTTAACTTTTCCAGGAGAAGTTTTTCATTGCTCCGGGCACTATGGCAAATACGGTTTATCTTGTTGGAAAAAGGGAGGGCATGGAGATATTACGCTGGAACAAGGGTTCGCTAAATCCTGCAATGTAGTGTTTGCTACGCTCGGAGAGCGGCTTTCGGCAGACAGCATGGCCCGTGGAGCCGCCAAGCTGGGGTTGACCCGAAAAGTGGGGTGGAGTAAAGAAACATTTATGGGAGGAGAAGTTCTGGCTCAAGTCGATCAGGAGGAAAAGGGGGGAGTGTTTAACCCGGGCGGAATAGTAGATGGAGGTGTGCTGGCACAGAGTGCCCTTGGACAGCGCGATGTGACCTTGACACCGCTTCAAGCGGCTAATCTGGTAGTTACATTGCTGCATGACGGGCAGGTTGCCTCTCCCCGGCTGGTCAAGCAAATCCGGTTTAAGGACGGATCAGTTATGGCGGACTTTCCCGTTCATACCCTCCGCGGGGACCAAGGGCAAATTTCCGCCCGGACGGCCCGCTTGCTGCGGGAGTGGATGAGACAAGTCGTAACGGACGGAACCGGTAGTTCCTTACATGAAGCGAAGTGGCCGCTCGCAGGCAAATCGGGAACTGCACAGACGAAGAAGGACGGGAAAGCGTTGAATCATCAATGGTTTATCGGATATGGCCCTGTCTTTGATCCAAAGTATGCAGTTGCCGTGCTTGTGAAAAATCGCCCTGCCGATTCTGCAAATCAGGCAACCGTCCTGTTCCGCAGAACGATGGATATGTTGGCAGAGCAGGAGTCATAGCCATACGGAAACGGCAAAACATCCACACTCTTTTCCAAAAAAAATGGACCTAATTATGTGTTGTGTATGATAAAATAGTGGAGATGCTATGCTTTAGGGCATGACAAAGTCATTGATCATAGAAAAGTGGGGAAGAAACGACATGGAGACTTTGCTGCTGTGGTTGTTCTATATTTCATCGCTATATGCGTTCATACCTGGGCTGATTACACGCATATTCGGATTTCGGGTGTTCAGGCACGGGGTGAGCGATGATACATTTGCACTTACTTTTGACGATGGTCCCGATCCCGTTTATACCCCTCAATTACTGGATTTGCTGAAGCGTTACGATGCCAAGGCAACCTTCTTCTTAGTCGGTTCCAATGCGGAGAAACATCCCGATTTGATTAAACGGATGCATGACGAAGGCCATTTGATCGGTAGCCATAATTATGTGCATAAGACAAATTGGCTAATGGGACCTGCCGCTGTTAAGAAACAGATCCAGAAAACGAGCAAGATCATTCAGGACGTAACCGGAGTCAAGACGAATTATTACCGCCCGCCTTGGGGGATTGTCAATTTGTTTGATTTTGCAAAGCGGGGCGATACACAAATCGTGCTTTGGTCGGCAATGTTCAGCGACTGGCGCGAACGGATCGGCGCCGATCGTCTGACCGACCGGATGATGAAGAAGCTCCGGGGCGGGGAAGTATTCCTGCTTCATGACTGCGGAACTACGCTGGGAGCCAATAGCGAGGCACCGGGCGAAATGCTGATTGCTTTGGAACGGGTACTGCAAGAGGCGAAGAAGAGAAAGCTAAGAAGTATTCGGGTAGATGAGTTGATTCGGACAAGCGAGTTGGCGAGAAAAGGACGAAGTGAAACTGCTTCTGACGGGAAGGTCACTCGGGTCGGCCCCAAACGGTTGTCCTGGTCCAAGCGATGCGTTGTTTTTTTATGGCTGCTCTGGGAAAAAATCTTCCACTTGTTGTTCCAGCTTCAAACAGTTAATAAAGAAGAACCGTTCTTGCATTTTCGGATCCGGGCCTACCATGGCAAAACTGTTGAAATGAACGGAGGAATCAGTCTCTGTAGTGGAGATCGGGTCATTGAGCTGCATTTTGACAATCAAAAGTTATTTGAAATCGGTTCGCGTTCCAAATCTCCCGTACAGTTGGCGATCAAAATGGTACGCAACATGGAGAAAGAGTTGCCGAAGTTGGCGAAGCACGTGGTGGATCACCATGATTTGCACGATGTTAAAGCATTGTACGGTGTAAGTATGATTAACCGGGGACCGGAGAAGTTTGGCTTTACGGTCACCGATCTTCCTAAAGGTTGGTTTGCGAAGTCATCGCAAATGTACTTGAAATTTCTGTTGCGGGTGATTCATCCGGATGGAGGTTCCCGGTTAAAACAGTCCACCGAGCAGATGATTCCGAAGCTAATCGTGATGCCTATCGATTATCTAGTCAAGCAGTATTTGACAGACGGGTCACATCGTAAGATGGCTGGAAAGCAAGAGAAAGAAGAGATCGAGGAAGAAGCCGTATTGAGCGCGACGATTTCATGCCCATAGCACTAATAGATATTAAATAAAGAAGCCGTCCGGGCGTTTGCCCGGACGGCTTTATAAATATTTATAGATTAGATCTTCAATACTCCGCCGGAGCTGGCATTGGTAACAAGCTTGGAATAACGGGCCAGGTAGCCGGTTTTTACTTTCGGCTCGAAGCCTTTCCAGTTGGCGCGGCGGCGCGCCATTTCTTCGTCATCGACCTGGAGCTCGATTTTACGGTTGTTCAGGTCCAGCTCGATGATGTCTCCGTCTTCGACAAAGGCGATCGGTCCGCCCTCGGCGGCTTCCGGAGAAATATGTCCGATACTGATCCCGCGGGAAGCGCCGGAGAAGCGTCCGTCGGTGATCAAGCCGACTTTGGCTCCAAGGCCCATACCGACGATTTGTGAAGTCGGGGCAAGCATTTCGGGCATTCCCGGTCCGCCCTTCGGCCCTTCATAGCGGATAACGACCACGCTTCCTTCCTTCACTTTGCCGTTTGCGATGCCTTCAAGCGCTTGTTCCTGGGAATCGAAGCAGATGGCCGGGCCTTTATGATAGCCGCCGACCGAAGGATCTACGGCACCGACTTTGATAACGGATCCTTCCGGAGCCAGGTTGCCGTACAGAATAGCCAAGCCGCCTTTTTCCGAATGCGGTTTGTCGATCGGATGAATGACGTTTTGATCCAGAATCTCGCAGCCTTCCACGTTTTCGGCGATGGTCTTGCCTGTTACCGTCATTTGTTCTCCATAAATGGCGCCCGGTTTTTTGAGCAACTCATGCAGCACAGCGCTTACGCCGCCTGCACGGTGAACGTCCTCGATGAAAAGATCGGAGGCAGGGGCCAGCTTGGAGATATGAGGTACGCGGTTCGCGACTTCATTAATACGCTCCAGCGGATAATCGATCCCCGCTTCTTGTGCCAAGGCTAGAGTATGCAGCACCGTGTTCGTGGAGCCGCCCATGGCCATGTCGAGCGCAAAAGCATTGTCGATCGATTCCTTGGTTACAATGTCGCGCGGCTTGAGGTCCAGCTTGATCAATTCCATCAGCTGACGTGCCGATTGTCTTACGAAATCGCGACGTTCTTCAGCTATGGCAAGGATTGTTCCGTTGCCTGGCATAGCAAGTCCAAGTGCCTCTGCGAGACAGTTCATGGAGTTGGCCGTGAACATACCGGAGCAGGAGCCACAAGTAGGGCAACCGAATTGTTCAAGCTCGAGCAGATCATCATCGCTGATTTGTCCCGCCTGATGAGCGCCTACGCCCTCGAATACGGAGGTTAGCGAGAGCTTGCGCCCTTTGCTGTCCACGCCGGCCTTCATCGGGCCGCCGCTGACAAACACTGTCGGGATGTTGACGCGAAGCGCGCCCATCATCATGCCGGGCGTGATCTTGTCGCAGTTCGGAATGCAGACCATGCCGTCGAACCAGTGCGCGGAAACAACGGTTTCCAGGGCATCGGCGATAATTTCCCGGCTCGGCAGGGAGTAACGCATTCCGATATGGCCCATGGCGATTCCATCGTCAACACCGATCGTGTTGAATTCAAACGGTACGCCGCCGGCTTCGCGGATCGCTTCTTTCACGATTTTACCGAATTCCTGCAGATGGACATGTCCAGGTACGATATCGATATACGAGTTGCACACCGCGATAAACGGTTTGCCGAAATCCTCTTCCTTCACGCCTGCGGCCCGCAGCAAGCTGCGGTGAGGAGCGCGGTCGAAGCCTTTTTTGATCATGTCTGAGCGCATTTTGTTTGCTACCATGATGATGATTCCCCCCACTAAAAATTATAATGATTTTGGAACTTTACACCGCTAAAGATTTTCTTTAAAGTCTATCATATGTATTCCGCTTTTTCTAGCAATGAAATAAAAGAAACTCCGGGGTCACCGGAGCTTCTTCTTCAAGGAAACCGGGTCGTTAACCCCAGGTTCCATTATTTGTTGTTATTGCGGGCTTCTCCGCCCTTGCGGCCAATCTCGCGGTAAAAATCTTTGTCATGCTTCTCGGAAGTGGCTTCTCCGCCCTTTTGGCCAATTTCCTGATAAAAATCTTTATCATGGTTTCGGGAGGTTGCCTCTCCGCCTTTTTGGCCGATCTCTTGATAAAATTCCTTACCGTGGTTTTTGGAGGTGGCTTGTCCTCCTAAACGGCCTGCTTCCTCACGGCTCATCTTGCCCTTGCTCCGTGCCATGCTTATCAACTCCTTAGGTCGTTTTTGATTGCGTATGCTTTATTTACCACGTCCAGTTAGTTTGAAACCAATATTGCCACTAAAAAGTAAAAAGGACCTATAAGGTCCTTTTAATGCATTTTATATCAATAAATGTTAGTGGTTGAATTGACCAAGCGCTCTCCGTTCCAAATCTACTACCCATTGAACGGGGGGTTCAATCGCAGGAGAGGTCCATTTCCGGACCACCGGCTGGCTAAGCAATACCGTCAGAATTACGGCACCCGCAATCAAAGCGAGGCTGGCTGCACCCGTATGAATATAGTCATAGAGGGGAGAAGCTGCTGCCAGACGGATAATGAGGCCGTGAAGCAAAAAGACGTACAACGTTCTGCGCCCGTAATCCGTTATCCGGCTTGCTTGTTTCGGAACAAAAGAGAGGAAAACGGCCCCAGCGAACAGTTGTAAAAGATAGACAGACAGACGCAATAAACCGGCGTACCACTCTTGCTGATCCAGTTGCATATAGGTCATGCTTCCATATAACCAGCCGGGAATCAGACTGCCGCCCCCAAAATAAAGGGCAAGGAGTAGCCCTGCCGACAGAGCGATGCCGGCGATTCTGACTTCTCGGGTTAGGAAGGTCTCCAAAGCGGTAAAAGAAAAATGATAACCTGCTACGAAAAACGGCAGGAACACAAAGGTCCGGGAAAAGCTGAGCCAGACTCCGTCCAATTGCAGATAGCCGACCAGCACACCCAGCAGGACGGATATGGCAAGTTGCTGAAGCGGTGAACATTTTCGCATTGAGATCAAAACCAGACGCCAGCAGAAATGACTAGCCAGGAACCAGAGCAGCAAGTAGGGAGCAAAGAAGGAATGGTGGATATTTTTAACCTGAAATACAGTGATATCAAGTACAGAATACAGGGTTTGAAAAATAACGTACTGCATTCCGATCTGCAGTAATACTTTGCGGCCGGATTTGTCGAAGAGACTGGACTTAGCGAAATAGCCGGTCACAAATACAAACAGAGGCATATGAAATGTAAAGATCCACATATAAAGAGAATGGAGTCCATCCATCCGGTTAATCAGTGGTTCGATGGCATTCCCGATAAAGACGCAAACGATGAGCAGAAAGCGCAGATTGAGGAAAAAGGTTTCTCCTCGTTGATTCAAAGGTTTTGCCGACATGATGATAAGCCCCTTCCATGCAGCTTCCGCTACTTATGAAGTCAATAGAAAGAATATTTAAATTTGAACTAATGTTCTCTTGTTTAAAAATACTCTCTTTAGCTGTACGACATTGTGATTATTATCACAATAGAAAACGCTCTCAGACCTCAAAAATGTGACCAACTGATGAAACTATTTATGTTCGGTTTTGTCTCTTTTAGGCGTGCAGGGTACAATAAGGATACTGAATAAGATGAACTACAGAATATGTTACAGGCAAGAGAGTGAAATGACCCCGAAGAAGAGTTCATTTTAGAAAATTACGATAGTAGGTGTTTGAATGCCTGAGGTTCATATCGGAAACGATTCGGTTCCGTGCCGGGGAATTTTGTTCGATAAAGACGGGACCTTACTCGACTTTATGCAGCTCTGGGGGGGCTGGGCGGAGACACTGGTCAAGTTGCTGGAAGGCCATCTTGCGGTGATGGGAGCGAGGTTGCCGGTTTCAAAGACCGGATTGATCGGCTTGCATTACGATAAGGAAGGCCGTGCGGCAGGTTATGACAAGACCGGCCCGCTTGCAATGGGGACGGAGGAAGAAGTTACCGCAATCCTGGCATGGCAGCTTTATAATGCCGGTGTCCCTTGGAATGAAGCGGTAGTCCAGGTCCGTCAGTTTAGCGCCTCGGCCATGGTGGAAGTCGAGAAACACCGAAGCGCGCAGCCGATGCCTGGATTGGGCAGCTTCTTGGATGCCTGCCGAGTAGCAGGAATCCGGCTCGGTGTAGTCACCTCCGATACGACGACGGAGGCCTTGAAGCATTTGGAATGGCTCGGTATCGCGGAGTATTTCGAAAGCGTGGTCGGCCGGGATCGGGTAATCAAGGGAAAGCCGCATCCCGAGATGGCTTTTCTGGCCATGCGCGAATTGGGGATCACCCCGGAGGAGTCCGTAGTAATAGGGGATAGCAACGCGGATATGGCGATGGGCAGGCAGGCTGGAGCGGTAATGCGACTCGGCATCGCACCGGACGGCGATGGGGCCGGCTATTTGCTGGATGCCGACAGAATCATTGCCAGTTATACGGAGTTGACTGCAACCCCGTGAAAGGATCATGAATCCGGAAGGAGGACAAGTGTGATGACAGATATTTCGAAGCCGAAGACTGAAATTTTAACGGAATGGATTCTAGCCAGCAAGAAGATTGTTTTTTTCGGGGGAGCAGGCATCTCTACGGAAAGTGGCATCCCCGACTTTCGCTCCGCTGCAGGGATTTATCAAATGGAAAAAGAATCTCCCTACCCTCCCGAGGAAATATTAAGCCGGAGTTTCTTTAATCGTCATCCGGAAGTGTTCTTTGATTTTTACAAATCGAAGATGATCCATCCGGAGGCCCTTCCGAATCCCGCCCATCTCCTGCTGGCCGATTTGGAGAAGGAAGGCAAGCTTCGGACTATAGTGACGCAGAATATAGACGGTCTGCACCAGATGGCAGGCAGCAAGAATGTTGTGGAGCTGCACGGTTCCATCCACCGCAACTTTTGCATGGACTGCGGCCGCTTCCATACGCTGGTAGAGCTGATGGAGAGTCCGGGGATCGTTCCGCAATGCAAAGCCTGCGGCAAAGTTGTGAAACCCGATGTCGTATTATACGGGGAAAGCCTGGATGATAGGGTCATCGGGGACACGGTAAAAGCGATTGCGGAAGCGGATTTGCTAATTATCGGAGGGACTTCGCTGACGGTTCAGCCGGCCGCTTCCCTGATCACTTATTTTCGAGGTGAACGAACCGTACTGCTCAATGCCTCCAGCACTGCCTATGATCACCGGGCCGGTCTTCATATCAAGGATCCGATCGGTAGTGTGATGAAGCAAGTCGGAGATATACTTCGTACGCATTGAGTAGCGAATTGTTTGCGAACTATAGTTACAGGTCAATAGTTCAGCTTATATAGAAAGCGGTTTCTTGCCAAAGATATTTGAACGAGATATGATAATTTGCAAAGGCATTTCACATCAGGAAGGATGGGAAACTACATGGTCTATACCGCTAGCGATGCTCGTTATGAATCTATGAAATATAACCGGGTAGGACGCTCCGGCTTGAAGCTGCCAGCCATTTCGCTCGGATTGTGGCATAACTTCGGAGGGGTGGATACTTTCGAAAATGGGCGTGAAATGCTGCGGCGCGCGTTTGATCTGGGGATCACCCATTTCGACTTGGCCAATAATTACGGGCCCCCTGCAGGTTCGGCGGAAGAAATGTTCGGGCAGGTATTGAAGAAGGACTTCGCTCCTTACCGGGATGAAATGGTGATTTCAACCAAAGCCGGTTATTATATGTGGCCGGGGCCTTACGGGGAATGGGGCTCTCGCAAATATTTGGTTTCCAGTCTGGACCAAAGCCTAAAACGGATGGGGCTCGATTATGTGGATATTTTCTATTCGCATCGTCCTGATCCGGAAACTCCGTTGGAAGAAACGATGATGGCGCTGGACCAAATTGTGCGCTCGGGCAAAGCGTTGTATGTAGGTATTTCCAGCTACTCGGCAGAGCAGACTGCCGAAGCTCTCGCCATATTGAAAGAGCTCGGAACTCCGCTTCTCATCCATCAGCCTAGCTATTCCATGCTGGAGCGTTGGATTGAGAACGGTTTGCAGGATGTACTGGAGGAGAATGGCGTTGGAAGCATCGCGTTCTGTCCGTTGGCCCAAGGACTGCTAACGAACAAATATTTGAACGGCATTCCGGACGATTCCCGGGCCAAGAGTTCGACGGGATTCTTGAAGGAAGAACAAATTACACCGGAAATGCTGCGAAAAGTCCGTGCATTGAACCAAATGGCAGCGGCCCGCGGCCAAAGCCTGGCGCAGTTCGCACTCGCTTGGGTGCTACGCGGCGGCAAGGTGACCTCCGCTTTGATCGGGGCAAGCCGCGTCAGTCAAATTGAGGAGAATGTGCAGGCGCTTAGCAAGCTGGAGTTCACGGAAGAAGAGTTGATCCGGATCGAAACGATTTTGAATACGAACGGAGATCATTAATCATATAGGAAGACCGTTAATCGGCCTTCAAGAGAGTGGCACCCCTATATCCGAAGCTAAGGAGTAGGGGTGCTTTTGTGATTTGGTCGGCCGGATGCGTTCTTCCGGTACTCGCTTGGCGATTCGCCATGAAAACGGCGGAACTGGCGGGAAAAATACAAGGCATCGGCCAGGCCGACGGAAGCGGCGATCTGCTCGATCGACAATTCGGGACGCTCGCGAAGCAACTGGCGCGATTTGTCGATTCTAAGTTTCAGGAGATACGTGACGGGCGTAAGCCCGGTTTCTTTTTTGAAAATTCTCGATAAATAGGCCCGGTTGTATCCGAGACTGGAACACATTTGTTCAATGGACACGGGATGTGCATATTGGCTGGACATGTAGTGGATCATTTGTTTAACGATGCGTTGCACGCCCGTTTCTCCCGCCGGAAGAGCGGATTCCCTGACAAGCGTCTCTTCAGCTTCGGCCATGACGAGATGAAGGTAGCCGAGCGAGGCCAGATGGGAGCTGGGCTTTTTGCTGCGAAAAGCTTGCAGCACCGCTTCGAGCAACCCGGGGATCCGGCTGTTCGGGCCCGGGCGGAATACCGGCTGATGTGGCGTGAAGCCCGCACGGGAGATCAGGTGATGCGTCTGTTCCCCATTAAAAGCAATCCAGCGGTAACGCCAAGGCTCAACCCTGTCGGAGGCGTAGCTGACAAGCTGGTCTGGCAGGATCAGGAAGCAGTCTCCTTGACTGAGATCATAATGGGCGAATTCGGTCTGGAAGCTGCCTTTTCCTTCCTCAACAAAATGAAGGAGATAGTAATCATAGACTTTAGGACCAAGCCTGTGGTCGGCCTGGGTCTGACTTTCCCCGGCAAAAAGCACATGCAGGTCACTGACCTCGCTGATTTCAGGGTTTGCTGCGGCGCTGTAAGATTCCAGAATCATAGAAGGGCCCCTCTTTCTGAAGGATGGTCACATTTATCCATATAATTCTCGCATAGATGCATTATCAAAAACAAGGCTGTTTTTTATACTAGGTATAAGAACTTAAGATTCCATGAAGATGAGGTGTACGCTAATGGAAAAACAGGAAATGGAACAATTGTTTATATCACGTTGCGGAGAAAGCGGAGAGACTGTGCGGATCTTCAATGCTCCGGGACGTGTCAATCTGATCGGAGAACATATTGATTATAACGGCGGTTATGTGCTGCCGGCCGCTCTTGAATTCGGAACCACGGTTGCGGTTCGGAAGCGCGGCGATAAGAAAGTAACATTTGCATCAACTAATTTGTCTTATACGGCTGAAATTACTCTGGATGAATTGGGCAAAACCAAAACGGAAGAGTGGGTAGATTATCCGGTAGGCGTGATCGTAGAACTTGGCAAAAAAGGCGTCACCCTCACGAGCGGTTATGATCTGCTGTTCCACGGTGAAATTCCGAACGGGGCGGGCCTTTCCTCCTCGGCTTCCATTGAAGTCGTAACCGCCTACGCGCTGCTGTCCATGGAAGGCCAGCCTACGGATAAAGTCGAGATCGCCGTCCTTTCGCAAAAAGCGGAAAACCTCTATGTAGGCGTCAACAGCGGAATTATGGACCAGTTCGCTGTATCGAATGGAGCCCAGGATCATGCGATTCTGCTCATGTGCGATACGCTGGAATACAAATTGGTACCATTTAAGACTGGAGCGTACAAGCTGGTGATCGGCAATACGAACAAGCGCAGAGGATTGGTAGATTCCAAATACAATGAGCGCCGGGAACAATGCGACGCGGCACTTCGCATCGTGCAGGAAGAAGAGCCTCAGATTCAGTATTTGGCTCACCTGTCGCCGGAACGTTTTGCCCAAATAAAAGGGAAATTCACAGATGAAGTACTGCTGCGGCGTGCAACTCATGTGGTGGAAGAGAATGCCCGCGTGCTGAAGTCGGTTGATGCGCTCAGCGCAAATAATCTGGTCGTATTCGGTGAATTGATGAACGCCTCCCATGACTCACTTCGTGACTTGTATGAAGTAAGCTGCCTGGAACTGGATGTCATGGTCGAGGAAGCACGTAAGATTGAAGGTA
>DJTQ01000249.1 GCA_002439285.1 Paenibacillaceae bacterium UBA6304 | reverse complement strand
CAGTGAAGCGAAGGAAGCTGTGGCGTTTGCTTTGCTTGCCGACTATACACTTGCGAAGATGCCGAACAATCTGCCCGGAGTAACGGGGGCGAGACAACCGGCAATTATGGGGAAGATTAGTCTTTCAAATCCTGAATGGGACAGGGGAAGAGGTGCACAATCTTGATTCGAACATGGGATGCACGATATATAAGGGAAACGCTGGAACTATGGAATAGAGAGGCCGTAAAGGACGGGTATAAGGAATTTTCGGAGGAGAGCTTCGGGGAGCTTATTCTGGGAAACAAGTACTTCGATCCGAGGACGGCTTTCTTGCTGTTTGATGAAGATGAGCAGCTAAAGGGATTCGCTATAGGATGTACGGGATCGGATCTTCCTTTGGGTGCGGAAGCGGGATATATTACCTGCATTGTCTGCAAGGGAGAAGAGACAATGGAAGGACATTCTCATCTTTCACCCCCCGAAGAAGAAAATTTCCGGCTTCTGTTGGAATCTTTGGAGCGCAGGTTCCGGCTTTTAGGAAAAACGCAGGGGGATGTTTTGTTTTTCAATCCGATGATGCTGCCTTGGTATATTCCGGATACACCGGGTCATGAGCATAATAACGCCCCCGGCGTGCCGGTGGACAGTCGTTTGCATCGATTTTTGCTACAGAGCGGGTATATTGAGCGGGCCATAGAATGCGGGATGTATTTATCGCTGGATCAGTTCGCGATTCCCGAGGCTATTATATCGAAGGAACGAAAGTCGGAAGCGGAAGGGTACCGGATTGAGCTATATGATCCGCAGCGTCACCGCGGAATGGAAGAGATGCTGATTGGCCTGGGCAACCCTCTATGGCAGCAGCAAATTCCGGCGTATGCCGCGGATGGAGCCCCGTTGATCATCGCTGCGCATAACGGGAACCTGGCCGGATTTGCCGGACCGGTGATCAGGCAGCCGAACGGGCGGGCGTTCTTCGCCGGCATCGGCGTTCATCCGGACCACGAAGGCCACGGGCTCGGCACCGTGTTGTTCTTTAATATGTGCGATGCGTTCCGCTTGGCCGGGGCGGACTATATTTCTCTTTTTACAGGTAACGACAATCCCGCTAAATCAATCTATGAAAAAGCCGGGTTCCGGACGGTCAAATCATTTGCAATCATGAGAAGGGAGCTGGAACAATGAGCGAACAACCATTGACGATTTTGGCGATCGGAGGACATGTAGGGGACATGGAATTAACGGCGGGTGGGGTGCTTTCCTCCCACTCGCTCAAAGGCGACCGGATTGTGACGCTGGCGCTGACGGCAGGGGAACGGGGCGTTCCGGCCGGGCAGGATATGGGGGAATACCGCAAGCAAAAGGTGGCAGAAGCAGCGGCGTTTGCGGAATTGCTCGGCGGCGAATCGATCGTATTTGATATACCCGACGGAGAGTTAGCGAACAGCGAGGAAATACGTCTCCGGGTATGTGATGTCATCCGCAAAGTGCGACCGAACGTGATCATTACCCATTTTAAAAACAGTATGCACAAGGACCATATGACGACCCATCTGATCGTGAACGATGCGCGCTTTTATGCCGGATTGGCATCTTTTGAGCGGGAACTGCCCGCGCATTTTGCTTCCAGACTGTATTATGCGGAAAACTGGGAGGATGCGGTCGATTACAAGCCATATATTTACATTGATTTCGATCAGGAAGCTTATGAGTTATGGGTGAAGGCGGTGTCTCAGCATTGGTTCGTGACCGGAAGCAAGTCGTTTCCCTATCTGGAGTATTATAAGCATTTGGCACGCGTTCGCGGGATTGAGGCAAGGAAAACTTACGCCGAGACGTTTATGATTCCGGAGGAAAGTATGCGTGTTTTGAAATCCGAGTTGTAATTTATTTGGCATCACTGTCGTGGTTGGGTGGCTAAAAAGAGGGGGGACGGATGATGGTTGAATACGGAGTTGACCGCATCATGGAGTATTCAAAGTTGTTCAAGGGCAAGCGAATCGGGCTGATCACCGCACCTACCGGACTCACGGCTGATTTTGTATCCACGATTCAAATTCTCAATGAGAACTTTCATCTGGCGGCTTTGTTTTCGCCGGAGCATGGAGTTCGGGGGGATGAGGCAGCAGGAGCTTTGTTGGAGAACTATACAGACCCGCTCACCTGTGTTCCGGTCTACAGCTTGTACCGAAAAGATTCCAAACGGCTGACAACGGAAATGCTGGACGAGGTAGACCTGGTTGTTTACGACATTCAGGATGTAGGCGTGCGTTATTACACGTTTATATATACGATGCTGTACGCGTTAGAGGATTGCGCCAATGCGGGTAAACCATTTGTCGTTCTTGATCGTGCCAATCCGCTGGACGGTGTTACAGTGGAGGGTAATGTGCTCAAACCGGGCTACGAATCTTTCATCGGGAATTTCCCGCTGTGTGTACGTTACGGGCTTACGCCCGGTGAGGTCGCCGGGATGGTCAATGACAAGCTGGGCTGGAATGCCGAATTGCATGTCGTTCCTTGCAAGGGGTGGGAACGGAGCCAGCTATTTCCGGAGACCGGACGGATTTGGGTGCATCCCTCGTTGAATATTCCACGTTTTGAAACCGCCCTGTTGTACGGAGGAACCTGTCTGTTTGAAGGGACCAATTTGTCAGAAGGGCGCGGTACCACATTTCCGTTCGAAATGATCGGAGCTCCTTTTATCGATGCGGAGCGGCTGGCTGAGGAGATGAACGGGAAAAGATTACCCGGCGTGAGGTTTCGGCCGGTCTATTTTAAGCCGACGACATCCAAGTTCGAGGGAGAACTGTGCGGCGGCGTTCAGTTGTATGTGACTGATCTAAGGGCGTTTCATGCCGTAGAAACCGGTGTGACGCTGATGTATACGATCAAGCGGAATTATCCGGAATTCAGCTACCTGCCTCCGCTTAGGGAGAATAGCCGTCCGTTCATCGATCTGCTATGCGGAGATAAACTGTACAGAGAAGGAACAACGGAGTTGCCGGAACTGCTGGAGCGATTCCGTGAGGAAAGCCGGGATTTCTCAGAGGAAAAGAAGAAGTACCATCTTTATTAAATGGAGGAACGTTCCTCCAAGAAACGCGGTTGAACAGGGGTCTTCGCATTTGTCTGAAGGCTGAGAGATTGGAAGATTGGCTGGATACAACGCTTGGGTGGTCGAAGAGTCAAAGGGAGTCTGGGAGCTAGTAGCTCTAGCAGCTCTAGAAGCTCTAGAAGCTCTAGCAGCTCTAGCAGCTCTAGCAGCTCTAGGGAGTTAGGCACTTTAAGCTGCTGAGTATCGAAGGATGGAAGTTTGCGCTTAGAAAGGGGGATTTCATGAGGTATGTTGCAGGATTAGATGGGGGTGGCACGAAGACCGCTGTGGTGGTCTTAGATGAAAATGGAGCCGTATACGATGCTTTTTCATCGGGCTCGCTGAATGTGAACGGGGAGGATCCGGAAGGAGTCCGTCGTCATTTGCGTGGGATCCTGTCGTCAATCTCGGAGTCATGCGGCGGCTTGGAACAGTGCGTGCATATTTGCATCGGCGCGGCGGGAATCAGTCATCCCGAGGCGGGGACACGATTGACGAACGTTGTCAGAGAGAGCGGATATCATGGTGGACTGACTTTGGTCGGCGATCATGAAACCGCTCTTTTCGGGGCGCTGGAGAGTCCGCAAGGAATGATTCTAATCGCAGGCACCGGCTCGATTTGCTACGGAGTAAACGAGCAGGGAATCTCTCACCGTACCGGCGGCTTCGGCCACCTCATCGATGATGAGGGCAGCGGTTACAGCATCGGGCGGGAGATGCTCAGCGCCATCGTCCGCGCACATGACGGACGGATTGCGCCGACCCTGCTTGAAGACATGGTCTGCAAGCAGCTTCAGATTCCGGACGATACCGATTCCGTCCGGGCTTTGGTCGGTTTCGTCTATGACAGAAACCGAAACAAAAGAGACATCGCCGCGCTAGCCCCGCTCCTGGCCGGAGCTTGTGCCCTTGGCGATGAGGCGGCACTTGGCATCGCGCGCGCCAGTGCGGACGCCTTGGCCGACCTGGTGGTGCCGGTGGCCGAACGGCTGTCGCTTCAGGCAGGCCGGCTCGCGTTCGCCGGCAGCGTGCTGCTGCACAATACTTATGTGCAGGACGCATTGTGCGAGAAGCTTGCCAGGCTTTATCCGCGTTTGGTCATGGCTTTGCCGCGACATGATGCGGCATGGGGTGCAGCGATGATGGCGCTGAACCGGCTTGAAAACTGATTCTTAGTCCTGCAAATGTGCAGTAATGTCTCTGTTAGAGATTCTATCCACTGTGGTTCCTGTAAAACTACATCAATTATAGGAATTTAGTTGTGATCATTCGAGATAAGCCGCTAAATCCTGCACTATCGCATCATTTTAACGTTTAACCGGGTTTGTTTCAGCAAAAAGATGTACAATTGCAGGAATAGCCCGAGAAACCCAAATAGAAGGCCGCTTTTACGGATCATACCGTAAAGGCGGCCTTGAGGTATTTCTTCAAGTGTAAGGGTGTGCTGTCAACAAGCTTGCACCTTGAGGTTTGAGTCTTATAAGGCCCGGTGCAAAAGATCCATAATATGCACGGCTTCCATTCGATCTTCCAAACCGGCGCGAAGAATGCCTTGTTTCATTTGCAGCAGGCAGCCGGGATTGGAGGTGGCGATAATGTTCGCTTGCGTGGCTTCGGCGTGGACCATTTTGTCGTCCAGAATTTGCATGGACATCTCGAATTGGGTCAGGTTGTACGTACCGGCAGAGCCGCAGCAGCTGTCTGCCTGCCGCATTTCAATCAGCTCCAGGCCGGGAATTCGGCGCAGCATCTCCCGGGGCTGAGAGCGGACACCTTGGCCGTGAGCAAGATGGCAGGAGTCCTGGTAGGTGACACGGGCCCTAATCGGCTTGGTGAAGGACAGCGGCGGAAGCTCCGCCAGCATCTCAGAGGCGTCGCGATTGGCTCGCGCAAACCGGGCCGCCCGCTCTTCCCACACCGGATCTCCTTGGAACCAGTGACCGTATTCCTTCAAAGCGGCTCCACAGCCCCCGGCGTTATTGACGAGATAGTCGACGCCAGCACGTTCGAAGGCTTCGATGTTTGCTTTGGCGAGCGCCTTGGCGCCGGCCATTTCGCCGGAATGGGCATGCATGGCTCCGCAACAGCCCTGGTCCTTGATGAACACGACTTCGCATCCGGCTTTTGTCAGAAGGCGGGCTGTGGCCTCATTGGTATCATAGAACAAAATATCCATGATACAACCGGTGAACAGGCCGACTGTCACTACCTTTTGATTCTCCGCCTGCATCACGGGTTGGCGCTTGGCCCGTTTCCATGGCGAAGCGACGGTGGAAACCGCACCTTGCAATTCGGCCATGGGCCGAGGCAATATCCGGATCAGACCGGTACGGGCCGCTAACTTTTGCAGACCCAAGGCTTGTGCGGTCCACAGCAAGGTCCCGAGCCGTTTGACCCGTTTGGGGTGCGGGAACAGTTGCTTGAACACCAGGTTCCTCACCGCTGTCGGTTTCTCGGTGGTATATTTCTGTTCCGATACGACCGCACGCGCAGTTTCAAGCAAACCGCCGTACGGGACGCCTGCGGGACATGCCGTTTCACATGCCCGGCAGCCCAGGCAGGCGTTCATGTTCTGTTCAAATTCCGCATCGATCGCCAGGTGTCCGCTTGCTACTCCTTTCATCAAGGCGATGCGCCCCCTGGGACTATAAGTTTCCAGTCCGGTCTGAGTGTAGGTCGGACAGGCGGGAAGGCAAAACCCGCAGTGCATGCAGTTTAAGATTTCGTCCATGTTGAACCGGGCAATTGTCCCTTCGGATGCCGCGGCAGAAGGATTGCTAGAGCAAGGAAGGGTGGGGGCGTTACCTTTAATGATGTTCATTTCTTCACCACCAATCTGCGGCGTTCGCTGCGAGCGAAGATTTTGCCGGGATTCATAATCTGATGGGGATCAAATGCCTCCTTGATCCGCTGCATCAGTTCAATTCCGGCCTCCCCGGTTTTGAGATGAAGATACTTCTTTTTGGCAAGGCCTACGCCGTGTTCTCCGGTAATCGTACCGCCAAGGGCGATCGAGGCGTGGAAGATCTCTTCAAACGCCAGTTCAACCCGGGCGATTTCCTCGGGATTCCGTTCATCGGTCATGCAGGTGGGGTGCAAATTGCCATCCCCGGCATGACCAAAGGTGCAAATTTGCAATCCGTATTTATCGGCGACCCGCTCCACTTCGGCAACGATTTCGGCGAGACGGGAGCGGGGAACGGTGGCGTCCTCCATAATCGTTGTCGGTTTCAGGCGGGAAAGGGCGGACAGGGCGGCACGCCTTGCCGTAAGCAACTTCGCCCCTTCCTCCGGGGTCGCTGCGATTTCAACGGACACGGCACCGTTGTCGGTTGCAATTTCAGCGATTTTGGCGATATCGCGCTCTACAAGTCCCTCCGGTCCGTCCTGCTCAATCAATAGCATGGATTTCATATGGAGAGGAAGGCCGAGCTTGGCGTAGTCATCGACAACGCGCATGGTTCCTTGATCCATGAATTCCATGGTAGCGGGGATAATTTTGGAAGCGATTACATTTTCAACAGTTCTAGCTGCATCGGTAAGAGTCGAGAAATAGGCAACAAGGGTTCGTTTGCTTTCCGGCAAGGGCACGAGCTTGAGCGTAATTTCCGTAATGACTGCAAGCGTTCCTTCGGAACCGACAAGCAGCCGTGTCAAGTCATAGCCGGCAACATCTTTAACGTTTTTACCGCCGCAACGTAAAATTTCTCCGGAAGGCAGCACATATTCGAGACCCATGACATAGTCTTTGGTCACTCCGTATTTCAAACCGCGCATGCCTCCTGCACACTGCGCAACGTTTCCTCCAAGGGTGGATATGCGCATGCTCCCTGGATCTGGTGGATAGAACAAACCCTGACTTTCCACCGCCTGATGAAAATCCGCGGTAATAACACCGGGTCCCACGGTCGCGGTCATATTTTTAACGTCGATCTCATGGATTTGGTTGAGTCGGTTTAGGTTGAGGACGATTCCTCCTTCCACCGGAATGGCGCTGGCGGCAAGATTGGTGCCTGAGCCTCGCGGGATGACGGGAATACGATGTTCGTCGGCCAGTTGGAGAATGGCTGCCACTTCGCGGGGATTGGCCGGGTGTAGGACCGCATCGGGCAAGGACTGAAACATGGGGGTAGCATCATAGGAATAGGCGTATAGCTCGTTTGGAGTATCCCGAACCCAAGATTCGCCTACGATAGAGACAAGCTGGCCTCTGACTTCAGGTGTGATCATCTGTACATCCCCTCCCGAATGATGGTAATATAAATGAAAATTAAGCAGGTCATCAGATGAATTTGAACTCACTCTACCATATTCTATCTAGATTGTATAGACTGTTATTTAGAAATTATTCCTACTTATAAGGAAGATCTCGGGAAGGGAAATGACAATGGAATTAAGCAAAAAAAATGTGGATATCGTAACCGAAGAATTACAAAGAATCATCGAATCCGGACTGGTAAAGCCAGGGGAAAAGCTGGATACGATTGAGAATATGGCGGTTCGTTTTTGCGTTGGACGCTCTACGGTACGGGAAGCGATCAGTCATTTGAAAGCCCGAGGGTTGATCGAAACGAAGCAAGGGGGCGGCACTTACGTTCGGGCACAAGCGTTGGAA
>DJTQ01000320.1 GCA_002439285.1 Paenibacillaceae bacterium UBA6304 | reverse complement strand
CGTCGTCCTCCGCTTTCACCCACTCGAAGTCGGCATAACAGGAGACGTCCCGGAACCCGCACTTGAGCAGTTCGCTTGTCATCCACTCCGGATTGTAAGCGCGCTGAACGTGATTCTCCTCAAATCGCCGGTACAACCCCGGGCCGTTCTCTTCCTCGCGGGCAAAAATCGTTAAATGATGTTCTATTTCATCCCGCGCGTCATCCCGCTCACAAGTCCAGATGTAAGCTACGGATGATTCATCCCAGATAAACGGCTGTTCTTCTTCATAACGGCGCAGGGTGTTCGGATGATGGACATCAAATAGGAAGGTACCCCCCGGTTTCAGTCCTTCATAGGTCCTCCGGAACGTGCTAACGATATCATCCTCTTCCAGCAGGTAATTCAAGCAATCGCAAAAAGAAATGACCGAATCGACCGGCTCGGGCATTTCCCATTCCGTCATATCCTGCTGGACCCAGCGGACACTGCCGTCACGGAACAAGCGCACCCCTTGCGAGGTTCCTTCCATTTTGCGCCGGGCAACCGCCAGCATGTCCGCCGACAGATCGATGCCGGTCACTTGAAATCCGGCATTCACGAGCGGAATCGTGATGCTGCCGGTGCCGCAGCCGAGATCCACGACCGTTGTCGGCATACCGTGCTTCTCCCAGGCCATGCGGGCGAACCGGATCCACTCGGGATACGGCATATCTTCCATCAATTCATCATAAACATAGGCAAATTTTCGATAAGATACCATGGTTGTCACCGCACTTTCGTTTCCGCACGTTTTGCTTATTCTGGCTTAGTCTCTCCTTTGGAATCCTCTTTCGATTGCGATTCCACTTTGTCTTTCAATGCGGAGGATAAGTATGTCCAGTTTTCGCTCTGCGTAATTTTGCCCTCCTTCATCAGCTTGCCGAGCGCCCGTTTGAATGCCGATTTGCTGATGCCGAAGCGCTGCTTGATGAGATCGGGCGTAGTAGCATCCGAGAAGGGCATACCGCCGCCCGGACGGCTCTCCAAATAGGAGAGGATACGCGCTGAATCTTCGTCACGGCCAACCTCTTTGCGAGGCGCCATCGACAGGTTGACACGGCCGTCTTCACGAACATGCGCTATGCGAACCTTAACCCGCTCCCCGAGACGAAGCATACGGTTTCGTTCCGAAGAATGAATCATACCGATCGCGCCGAAGCCAAGGACTCCGCCTTCAACGATGACGAACGTTCCCATTTGCAACGGTTTGTAAACAATCGCTTCCATCCACTGGTTATTCCAGGTCGATGGCGCGTGAAAAGCGTGCTGAGCCAATTCCTGCTCCCCGGCCAGTTTGGCCTTCAGACGTCCTTGCTTGTCATGCTCCATCAGGACATAGACCCGATCACCCACTTGAGGATGCAGTTCCTTGAGTTCCGGCAGCTCCCGAATCGGAAGCAGTAATTGACGACCCAGTCCCATCTCCAGGAAACAGCCAAGACGGGGATGAACATCGGCCACTTCCAGCAGCGCAAGCTCGCCCAAGGTGAGATAAGGCTTTTTCATTGTTGCGGCAAGCCGGTCCTCCGTATCATAGAACAAGAACACTTCGACCGTCTCCCCAGGCTGTACCTTGCTTGTCAGCTCGGAGTAATGAAGCAGAACATCCTGAGTCCCGCCACTGAGAAAATATCCGTAAGGCGACACTTCCCGGTCTACGGGAAGTGAAACCACTGTTCCCGCGATCAAACTCATACCTTCTCCACTACTTTAGCGTCCGACCATAACCGTTCGATATTGTAATACTCCCGCTCATCCCGATGGAAAATATGCACTACAACATCTCCAAGATCCATGAGGACCCAGCGGGCAGAGTTCATTCCCTCGATACCGCGAATCTGTGCACCCGCTTCTTGCGCACGCTTGCGAACCTCCGTTGCGATCGCCTGCACCTGTGTATCCGAGTTCCCGTGGCAGATCACGAAATAATCGGCAATCAGGGAAATACCCTTCAGGTCCAGCGCTACAAGGTTCATAGCTTTTTTATCTTCCGCGGCGGCTACCGCGATACTTAGTAATTCATTTGGTGATACCGGCATTCATTCAGCCTCCTATGAAAGTTTTAGTTGGTTTGAATCATCTAAATTATTGTGAACTTCTCATTTCCTTGATCAGATCATTACGCGCGAGAACGGTCAACGGGAAGATCGCCTTTCCCTTCTCCAGCAGGAAGGAAATCGTGGAATCGAATCCGGCGATCAATGCCTCTTCCAAGCTATGTTCAGCCAGCTCACGAATCCGCCCGACACCGGGAAAATCGCGTCCCGGTTCGATATAGTCGGCCAGGCAGACGATTTTGTCGAGCTTCGTCATGCCTACTCTGCCGGAGGTATGATACCGGATCGCATCCAGCACCTCCGGGTCAGCGATTCCGTAGTCCCGCTGCGATATGAACGCGCCGACCTCCGCATGCAGCAGTTGCTTATCATGCTGCAGCAGTTCGGGATTGAGCCCGTTGTCACGGAGCACGGCTTCCTGCCGCTCGATCGGCCAGAACTTAGCCAGGTCGTGCAGCAGAGCTGCCAAATCCGCCTTTTCTTTATCGCCGCCGTACCGCTCCGCCAAAACGACCGCTGTCTCCATCACGCCCTCGACATGCTTCCAGCGCTTGGCAGGCATTTGGCCGGAGACGATTTCAATCAATTGCTCACGGGCGTATTCCATACAATCCGCTCCTTACGATATATTCATACACCGCTTCGGGTACCATGTAACGTACCGACAACCCGTTGGCAATGTGTTTACGGATCAGGCTTGACGAGATGTCTACAAGCGGCATATCGGCAAGGAGCACCGAATCCTGAATATATGGCGACAGCGCATCAAGCTCCAAGAAGCTCCCGGGGCGCTGTAGCCCGATAAACGAGAGCATTTCCGTCAATTCCTCGATCCCTTCCCATTTTGGAAGATAATTGACCATATCGGCGCCAATGATAAAAAACAATTCCAGCCCGGGATGCTGTTCCCGAAGGGCTCGGATCGTATCTACCGTATAGGATACCCCGCCACGGCGAAGTTCTATATCAAGCGGCTTAAAAGCGGGATGGCTATGTGTCGCGGCTTCCACCATGGCGAGCCTCTGCTCACCGCTTACACCGGCTTGGTGTTTGTGAGGAGGAATATGGGACGGCATGAACCAGACTTCTTCCAGATCATGCTGTTCTCGGGCGGCTTCTGCCGCCAAAAGATGTCCCAAATGGATCGGATCAAAAGCTCCACCCATGATGCCGATTCTCTTCATGTCTATTCCCTCCTTCCCTTATAGTCAATTGCTGCCAAATTTTTTAGGGAAGTTCGATCTGCTTGTATTCGCGGGATTCTTTATATAATACGATCGTTCTACCGATCAATTGAACCAGCTCCGCACCGGAACCTTCAGCCAACTCCTCAGCGATTTCGCGCGGATCATCCAAATTGTTGTTGAGCACCGATACTTTAATCAGTTCCCGGCGTTCCAACGCTTCGGAAATATGCCGGATAATCTGATCGTTCGTGCCCCCTTTGCCGACTTGAAAAATCGGCTGTAAATGGTGAGCTTGGCTCCGCAAAAAACGCTTTTGTTTTCCTGTAAGCATGTAATTTCAAAACTCCTCTAAATGTAAAATAGTTGGTTGGAGATATATCGGATAGGATAGGTTCTCTTTGAGCTTGGGAGCCCTAATTATCCCAAATGATCACTCCGAAGTCACAATTCATTCAATTTACTCGAATAGCGCGATTAACTCAATTAACTTGATTACCCGATTACCTCGGTTGCCTCTCAATTAACTCAATTAACTCAATTAACTCAATTAACTCCGGACTAAATCACATTACATCTAAATCGACACAATTAACTGGAAAATATGCAGCTAATCCGAGGTTATCGGTCGATTCAACCTAACTAACTGGAAAACCTCCAGTTAATTAGGCAATTTAATTGAGTTTGAGGTCATCTTGGTCAAAATAGATGGAGGTTTTCCAGCTAATATCCTTCGTTCGCGGTAAACCGGTGAATTAGCTGGAGATAATCCAGTTAATTAAGCCAAATAAGACAGCTCCATACGCACCAAACGTGGCAAACCCTCGATAATCAAAGGCTTGAAAAACATTCGACCAAGTTACCTCTCTATCGCCAAAAACGCAGCAAATTCAACTCGTTCGCCGGCCAAGCAAATTCGCAATGCCAGCAAAGCCAACAAAACCATCACGTGGACAGCAATTCCTAACCGCCAAACAGTTAAGCCAAACTGTTCATGACCGCCGCCCGCATCGCTTCCACAGGGGCCGGCTGGCCGGTCCAATATTCAAAGGCGTAGCCGCCTTGATATACGAACATGCCGATTCCGTTATGAATCTTGCAGCCCTTCCGTTCCGCCTGTATGAGCAATTCCGTCCGCAACGGGTTATAGATGAGATCGCTGACGACGATGCCGGAAGGCAGCAGTGTCTCATCCAGCGGCATTTCGCCGGGGTGCGGATACATTCCGACAGAGGTCGTATTGATCAGGATATCGATCTCCGGCAGCAGGCTGCCGATCTCCTCCATGCCGCAGCCATGGAGCTCGCCAAGATGGCTCCATTCCGCGGCTAAATCCCGAGCCTTCACCGCCGTGCGGTTCGCCACGGTCACCTTGGCAGGCGCCTCATGCAGCAAGGCGTAGACGATTCCACGCGCCGCGCCGCCGGAGCCGAACACCAGCACCCGCTTCCCTGCTAAATCCGGTGCGGCTTCCTCTTTCAAAGAACGGAGATAGCCTATACCATCCGTATTATAACCTTTAAGCACTCCCCCGTCATTGACGATGGTATTGACTGCACCGATCGCGCGGGCTCCTTCATCCACCTCGTCGAGATATTTCATCACCTCGACTTTATGAGGTACGGTGACGTTCACGCCGCGAAAACCGAGCGCACGCACTCCGCGGATCGCCTCCTCGAGGCGATCCGCCTTGACGTGAAGCGGCACATACGCACCTTCGATGCCGGAAGCTTGGAGCGCCGCCAGATGCATTGCCGGGGATTTGGACTGGATAATCGGATCTCCCATGACGCCCAGCAACAGCGGCAATTTAGACTCCTCCCGCTCTTTCCCTACGACATTCATAGTTTTCCCCCTTTGTCCCGTTCCCTAATCGAAAATACCGGTTAAATCAGCGACGGCCGGACTACTACTTTAATTCCTTTCGGAACATGAACGGCTACTATCGCTCCTGTCTCGTTATTGACTTTGATCCAGCCAAGTCCCGATATAAACAAGTCTGCCCGGCTACCCTTGGCAATGCGGAATTCATGCCGTGTCCACTCCGGAAGCTTCTCCAGGCTTTCCCGGCTCGGCGGAGCCAGCAGCTCGCCGGCATGATTCGCAAACAATTCGTCCGCCCGCTCCAGCTTGGTACGGTGCAGCGGAATCCGCCCGCTGACGAAGCTGGTAAATGATTGGCGTTCGCCTTTTACAAAATCGAACCGGCCAAACCCGCCGAAGAAGAGAGTTTGCCCTTCATTCAGCTGATACACCGCCGGTTTCAGCGGCTTGTCCGGCAGAATGACGCCTAAATCCTGCGGGTCTACGAGCTCGCTGTATCTGGACGGGTACATAATTCCCGGCGTATCGATAATCGATCTTCCGTCATCCAGCGGAATATGCACCATATCCAACGTCGTCCCCGGGTATCTCGATACCGTCAGCTCCTGATCCAGATCGCTGTAATCCCGAATTAGCCGGTTGATGAGCGTGGATTTGCCGACATTCGTCGAGCCGACCACGTATACGTCCCGGTCGCCTCGGTACTGGTCCAGCGCTTCCAGCAGGCGATCGAAACCGCTATTCTGCTTCGCGCTGCACAAGACGACATCCTCCACCTTAAGGCCGAGATCCTTCGCCTCTTTTTGCACCCAGTTTCGAACTTTGTTCCAATTGGTCACTTTAGGCAACAAATCGATTTTATTGACTGCAAGCAGTACCGGATTGTTACCTATAAAACGCTGCAATCCCGAAATCACACTGCCGTGGAAATCAAAGATATCGACGATGTGAATGACCAGCGCTTCTTTTCCGCCGATCTGGCTCAACAGCCGCAGGAACTCGTCCTGCTCCACGGTAACCGATGAGGATTCATTATAGTTTTTGATGCGGAAGCAGCGCTGGCAAATCACCGGCTCCCGCGTTAGCGCCTGTTCCGGGGTATATCCCGGTTTGTTCTGCTCTTCGCTCTGCAGTTTGATCCCGCAGCCGCTGCAGCGGAATTCGCGCTCTTCGCTCCGCTTATCTGTCATTTTTGTTTTTCCTCCTCAAGCCATAATCCCGATTTCCCTAGACGGCGCTTCACGATCCGCTCCAATCTGCGGTTGATGCGGGTGCCGAAACCTTCATCTGCGGCGGAGATCGGCAGCACCAGAACGGTGAACAACCCTTGACGGTTGCCTCCTAAAATATCGGTCATCATTTGATCGCCGACCACGATCGTCTCTTCCGGGCGGAGATCCATCATCTCCATCCCCTTCAGGAACGAAGACCCCGCCGGTTTTTTCGCCTTATGCACGAATTCAATATTCAAGGGCGTGGCAAACACCGACACCCTGTCCAAATTATTGTTGGATACAATCACAAGTTTAAATCCGGCCTTCTTAACTTTTTCGAACCATTCTACCAGCTCCGGCGTGGCTAACGGCGCTTTGGCGCCGACCAGCGTGTTGTCCAGATCCGTGATGATTCCCCGGTACCCTTGTTCGTACAAGCCTTGAAGGTCGATATCAAAGACGTTGTTGACTCGTAATTTGGGCAAAAATCTTTCAAACAATTTACGTTCACCTCGGTTTCATACGAAAAACTATACCATATTCTACCCCTGCTTTATATTTATATTTTAAAAAAGAAAAGGTCCCCGATGCAACCACCGGGGAACGATGTCGTTTATGAAAAGAATTAGGGGGAACCAACATCAGAACTTTGCATTGTGGGCGACTTCCGAGAGCCGACCTCGTTTTCTTCTCTTACGTGTCATTCGCGTCAATTTACGAGAGAGCTCCTTAACGATATTCCATTGACTCTTGGAAAAAACCTGCGGACTATAGGTCGCCATTTCAAATTCACGCAGCAAGGCGTCCAGCGTCGTCGTGAGTTCCGGCTTCTTCACCTTCCAGCGTTCGAACGACTCACGAACCGTCTCATCGTCACGGCGATCAAACCCTCTCCAACTCAACCTGCGGATTACACGCTTCGTCTCCAGAACCGCCTTCTCACCAAACGTTAATGGCCGGCCCATGCGGAGCCGAATGAGTGCAAAGTACAGCACTGCACGTAACTGATAGATGACCCACGCCAGAATAACCCCAAGGCAAACAATAACAGTAATTCGGATCGTCTTGGGACTCATCCCTTCATGAATGCCTGCACCTGCACCCCCGGATTCCGCCGCGAGCTCAGGATCATCCGCTAATGTCACCACGCTTCCGTCCTGCTCGTACATCACCGGTGCGTTAAAGCCGGGAGTCGCTTCAAACGGAATCCAGCCGTAATCGCCGAAATACAGCTCCGCCCAGGAATGCGCATCCGCATTATTGACCTGGTAGGCCATCCCAGTCTCCGGAATGCGTTGCATAAACTCGAGATCGGGCTGGGTCCCTGGTGAATATCCCTTCACCCATCTCGCGGGAATGCCGAGAGAACGGGCCATCATAACCATGGACGTAGAATAGTAATCACAATAACCCTGTTTGATTTCGAACAGGAAAGCATCCACGAAATCATCGCTCTTTTTAAGTGATAAATCCGGTTGATTCGTATATTCATAGTTTTGCCGGAGATAGTCTTGCAAGAGTTCCATTTTCCTGTACGGAGTCGATCCCTCGGCGGTGACCTCCTGCGCCAGCTCGCGGACCCGGTCCGGAAACCTCATCGGAATTTGTAAATAATCGGTTTCCTTCCCGCCGGGATACAGCTCCTCGAAACTGGCCTCGCGAACTTCCTCGAGCGGAATAATCGGGATGTTGGCGACCACTTTGTACTTTTTCGGGTATAAATGTTTCGATGAGCTAGAAGCTAGATTCATCGCACTCCAAATGAGTTCAGCTTCTTGGGGAGCCCAACCCAATATAGCATTTTTGATGTCCTCATCCAGCAACTCCACACTGCCTATGGCATATCCGCCGAACAATACCGGATATACCAACTCGTTTTGCATCGTGATCGTTTGTTCCACCTGCATGATTTCGGTTTTAGGCGCACTCACCGCCAGAGGCAATTCACCGGTAGAGAGACCTTGAATCACTTCAAAATCACGATCTTCTTGACTCAGATTCATCCATCCCTTGCCGGTGTAGTTCCGGCGCGTCTCCCCGCGCCAGTAAGATCTGACGGACGTATCCACCGACATCACCGGGCTGTAGCTGAATTCAAAGCCGCCTCCAAGCTCCGTGTCGTCCCGGCTGTAGCCGGAAATGACCTCCTCCGGAGTGACAATCGTGGCGGATCCCGCCACCCCGGCGGAAGCCGGAACCGCAGCGGCACTGCCGCCGGGCCCGGAACCCCGGTTCTTCCAGGCGGTATACGGATCGGTTAATACCGGGGATACCGACGGCATGCTGATACCGATGAGCAATACGCAGGCAAAGATTACGAGAATGTTCGCTGCGATCTTGAGCGGCTGGTGCCGCAGCCGGTTCCATCCGTGCGGATATTTAAGTTGAAAGGACCGGAAATGCAGACTGACCAGCCAACCTAGACCCGCAAATACCGTCCAGGCGACATGTTGCCATAAATAATAGGAAGTAAAAGAGTCCAGAATCGCAAAGGCTACCAGATCTCCGGCCAAAAACAGCAGGATGCGTCTTTTATCATTTATCAGCCTTAAGGCAAGTTCAAAAAGTGCCCAGGCCGTCAATGAAAACCAGATATACGGGGTGAAATCCCGGGCCATCCCATACAGCTGATCCGGGATTAACAGACCCGAAGGAACGTACACATCGTGAGCGATAAGAATGATTCGCCATACCGCCATCACAACGACCGCTTTTATGATCCAGCGCCAGGAATTCCCCAAGGGAAGCAGTTCTATCGCTGCAACTGCCAGCAAACTTGCCGTAACCAGCGCCGTTGTTTCATCAAACCATATGGGCTCCGTGTAACGAATCCATTGCATGGCGATAATCACCAGCCACAAGACCGAACAAAACCGATACCACGTCAGTGAAGATCGTTCAAGAACATGACTCACCTTCATATTCTGCCACCTCCAAGAGATGCCGGCAGATCTCGTAGCGACGATACTGTAACCCCTTTCAACCCTCGCTCCTGAAGCTTCGTTTTCATGGATCCCTGCCGGTATACAGTCTGTCCCGAAATCCCCGTATGGATATGATACGGCGTCATGTGGTGCATTTTGGCCCAGTGCATAATGCCGAGCAATTTATTATCGATAAGCGGACTGATCAGAATAAAAAATGCACCTGGCGGAAAATAATCCCGCTTTCCCTCCAGCCTCTCCTTATATGCTCCCGAACCATCCGCGTGGATATCTACGAGATGGTAGAGCATCTGTTGCCGCTCCAGGTACCCTTCCGCCGGGGCGAACGTCCGAACCGTTTTGCCCAGGGTGCATAGCCCCATGCTGATTCTTTCCCTTGAACCGTATTCCAGCAGCGAGGCTGCAGTCGATACCGCGAGCTCGAACTGGGCAGGCTGCGAATAACTGATAGCATGCGCATCGAGTACCAGGATCGTCTTGGGCAGCGATTCGTGCTCGAATTCCTTCGACTTCCAGGTTCCTGTCTTTGCGGTAGCATTCCAATGAATACGGGATATCCGATCGCCGTACATGTAATCGCGGACGCCGTTGATTTGGGTTGTTTCCCGCCGCGACAGGGAGACGGCGGTTTCCGGGCCGGCCTGCCGAGAATTCCGGCTGTGCAGTTGCCAATTGGGGATGAATACCGTGCGCGGAAGAACCCGGAACTCTCCTCCGGTCTCAAACACTCCTTTATGCTTCATCAACCCGAAGATATCTTCCGAGCGGCATTCCGTTCCGGAGAATACGTATCTCCCCCTTTCCAGGGGCGGAGTCTGATAGATCACGGTGCTTTCCTTGTTAAAGTTTGGAACCACGCTGTCTTCGAATATCCAGGAATCTCCGTTATGCCGCTGCAAATGTTCCCTGACTACAATATAAGGAAGCGGCATAAACCGAGGGGGCTGTATATGGAGCCTCACCTGAACCTGGTCCCCGGCTTTTAGCAGGATTGGACGATTCCCATCTTGTGACAGGCTTCTTGTACCTCTGATCCGTTTGATTCCTCCCATACCGCCCGCCACCCAATAAAAGGCCAGCAATGAGACCATGGTGAACAACATGATCGAAGTCTTTCCACCCTGAAACAAAACATAGAGCAGACATAAAAGCCATAAAGAGGCCACTTTCCAAAAGTTTGATGAGGACAGACCGGTTCTAAACATCTCAAGTACGGCCCGCATCATTACCGTCCCGCAGATATCGGCACCTGAACCTGCCGTAAAATCTGCTGAAGCACTTGTTTGGAATTTAAGCTGTCCAGCCGGAATTCGGGACGCAGCAGCATCCGGTGGCCGAGCACGTAAGGGGCAAGTGTTTTCAAATCATCCGGCAGGACAAAATGGCGTCCATGCAGGAAAGCGAATGCTTTCGCCGCGTTCATAAAGGCTAGGGAAGCCCGCGGAGAAGCTCCGAGAAGCACCGCTTCATGCTCCCGGGTGCGCCGTACGATTTCCAGTAAATAATCGCTTAACAGATCGCTGATATACACATCGCGGATTTCGCGCTGAATGACGGCGATTTGCTCCATGCTTGTCACCGGCTGCAGTTGGTCGACCGGCTGTCCCTGGCTGTGGGTTTGGAGCATGCTCCTCTCGGTAGCCGCATCCGGATATCCCATTCCGATTTTGAGCATAAACCGGTCGAGCTGCGCCTCGGGCAACATATAAGTCCCCTCAAAATCAATCGGGTTCTGGGTGGCACACAGCATAAAGGGATTCGGCAATGGATATGTCACCCCATCCGCTGTAACACTACGCTCCTCCATGACCTCGAGCAGGGCCGATTGAGTTTTGGTCGTTGCCCGGTTAATTTCATCCGCCAGCAAAATATGGGTCATAACCGGCCCCGGGCGGAATACAAATCGTTCTTCATGAGGATGAAAAACCGATACACCGGTAATATCGCTCGGCAAAATATCCGGGTTGCATTGAATGCGCCGGTACTCGCCGTCCATCGATTTGGCCAATGCCTTAATCAGTTGGGTTTTGCCGGTTCCCGGCACGTCTTCTATCAATACGTGACCACCGGCAAGCAGAGCTGTCAGGAGCAGATTGATTTCAAATGTTTTTCCAAGTATGCATGATTCCAAATTGTCTTTTATGGCGGTTAATGTGGTCATCGATTGCTCATTTACGGGCACTTTTTTTTCCCTCCAGACATTTGATCATCCTGTTGTATCATGTAGTTTTTGTTTATTTCTTCCTATTGTACATGAAGTAAGCTAGTGAAGTATACTCAGGTAAACTTCGGAAGGAATGTTGATTTATTTATGATTGTGACAACTCCTGAAAATAGTAAAAACCTTCAGTCAGGAGACTGAAGGTTTCGTAGTCTTTTCGTGCGAATTTCTTCCATCGGGAATCGGGTTATCCTTTCGGGCGTACCACCAGGGCTGCGAGAAATGAGAAAATGATCGCCGCAGAGATCCCCGCGCTGGTCACGTCAAAAATCCCGGTGATTACTCCGACCCATCCGTCCCGCTGCAACTCGGTCAACGCACCATGGACCAGTGAATTACCGAAGCTGGTGATCGGTACAGAAGCCCCGGCCCCGGCAAATTTGACAAGCGGATCATACAAACCGAAGGCATCCATGACCGCACCGATCACCACGAGCGTGCTCATCGTATGGGCGGGGGTCAGTTTGAACACATCAAACATAATCTGACCAACTACGCAAAACAATCCTCCAATGATGAATGCCCAGAGAAATATCATCCTGTGCTTTCCTCCTTTTCCAGAGCTACCGCATGCGCTATGCACGGAATGCTCTCTCCCTGCTGATAGGACAGCGGGGACAGCAGCGCCCCGGTCGCTACGATCAACACCCGGTTCAGCTCACCTTTTTTTATTTTTTTCAAAATATGCCCGTATGTCACAACCGCCGAGCAACCGCATCCGCTGCCGCCCGCCATCACGAAGGGCTGTTTCTCCCGATTATAGATCATCAAACCGCAATCACTGAAGGTAGTCCCTTTCATGGATACGCCATCCTTTTCCAGGACATCCTTAACAATGGCGTGACCCACGGAAGCCAAGTCGCCGGTCACGATTAAATCGTAATCCTCGGGACCTCGGCCCGTATCATTAAAATGAGCAACCAGCGTATCCGCAGCTGCCGGCGCCATCGCCTCGCCCATATTGAACGGGTCCTTGAGATCGGAA
>DJTQ01000447.1 GCA_002439285.1 Paenibacillaceae bacterium UBA6304 | reverse complement strand
CGAATGCTGACGCTCGGCGCCGCCCGGTATTACGTTTACTTGTTTCTTAATGCCATACTCGGCGATCCAGGCGCGGCATCGTTCCACATCCTGCTCCCCGGTAACCAGCACGATTTCACTGATCAAGGGATGGCGGTCAAACACTTCCAGTGTATGAATGATGATCGGCTTATCCTGAAGGAAAAGAAACTGTTTGCTCTCCTTCGTGCCCATTCTCGTTCCCCGGCCGGCCGCCACCACGATAACCCCGGCTGCCTTTGCGGATTCCATTGTCATGATCTCTTGCCTCACCTGCCAGATATTAAGCGGGATCGAGCGGTTGTTCAAACCACCATCTCTATTCCCGCATTTATCTCCCATCATACCGAATTTACTGGGCTTTTTCCAACAGTTTCGGTTTGGCGAAGATCATCCGGCCCGCCGAGGTTTGCAATACGCTCGTTACCAGCACCTCGGTAATCGTGCCGATAAAATCGCGGCCGCCTTCAACGACGATCATTGTACCGTCATCCAGGTAGGCGACGCCTTGTCCATGTTCCTTGCCGTCCTTGATCACCTGCACCATGATTTCCTCGCCCGGAAGCACAACCGGTTTGACCGCATTGGCGAGATCGTTAATGTTCAGCACGGAGACGCCCTGCAGTTCGCACACCTTGTTCAGGTTGAAATCATTGGTCACGACTTTGCCTTGCAACACCTTGGCCAGCTTGACCAGCTTGCTGTCGACTTCGGAGATCTCTTCGAAATCCCCTTCGTAAATCATGACCTTCACATCGAGTTCCTTCTGAATTTTATTCAGAATATCCAGACCCCGCCGACCGCGGTTCCGTTTTAGCAAATCGGACGAATCGGCGATATGTTGAAGCTCCTCCAGCACGAATTCCGGAATCACGATCGTTCCTTCGATAAAGCCGGTTTTGCAAATGTCGGCGATCCGCCCGTCAATAATAACGCTGGTATCCAAAATCTTGTGTTCCTCTAACCGCCGCTCTTCCTCCTGATTCCCGCTGCCCCATTTTCCTGAAATCCATAAGGATGACAGCTCCTCCTTCTTCTCCAACCCGACATACAAGCCGATGTAGCCGAGCAGCATGGAGACCGCAAACTGGGCAAAACTTTCCAAGGTTCCAAACCATGACAAAACGGGATAGACCATTAAAGAAAGAAGAAGTCCTGCAGTCAGTCCGGCCGCTCCCGCCGCCATATCCTTCATCGGGATTTGAGTCAGCGCCGTGATCCACTGTTTCACCTTAACAGAGACTACATCGGCCGCAAGCGAGAACAGAAATAAAAACAAGCAGGCCCCTGCCGCCGCCAGTATCATTTGTGCCGCCAAGGGACTCATTTCGCCAAACCAGCTCTTGAGCGGCTGAGGGAATACTCCCGGGGCCCCCTCCATGGTATACCCGAACCACGCTCCGCAAAGTCCGGATATGATCAATAAACTCTTTTTCAGCATGACGCTCTTCACCTCCTGATATGTATCATCAATATCCAGTATGATCCAATTTTTAGCGGCGTAACCGGAGGTGGAGCAACTTTTTTTGCCGACCCCGTCCGGCCTAATTTCGATAAGAACCCGCTCAGAAGGGGATTTCTGGTTGATTAGGGGGAAAGGGTGGCATATAATGAACTCAATTCATAATATTGAGGTGGATGGAAAATGAGCGCACCGAGCCTTCAATCTTTTCAAGACCAAGTTTCTGAACTGTTGCTCCGTCACCGCAGTCTGTTGGACGTCATGTCCAAAATGGGACAAACCAATGCCGCTGCCGTCCGTACCGTGACCAAAGCGGTTACCGAATGCGGCTGTGTTGAGCTTCATGCCACCAAACAGGAATTCGAACCGGGAATGAGTCTCGAGCAGGCCAAAGAGAGAATCAATGAGCACGTCCGGGGAGAATTATGCGAAAACTGTCGGGATGCTATCAGCAATGAACTGGGGCGCAGCTTGTTCTATACTTCGGCGCTTTGTAACCTGCTCGGTATCGAGCTTAACGAAGTGCTGGAAAAAGAATCGCAGAAATGCTCCACTTTGGGCTTATTCAATTTGTCCTAAGGTGTTCTATGATGTCCAAAAAATGTCCTTAGATTATAAATTTTCAAGACCGAAAAAAGGCATCGCTTTCCGCACAATGCAGAAGGCAATGCCTTTTTCTGGTTTCTCTTATCGTTTTGGACGGTATGCCCGTTCGGAATCATCATCGTTCCGCCGCTTCCGGCGTAACAATTTATCGATGTTCTGTTTCAATCCGTACCCCGCATACAGCACTAACGGGACGAAGATCAGTTTGGAGATCTGCTCCGGAAACATCACTGCAATCGCTACAGCCAATATTACGACAAACGGAGTAATGGCCACGGCCTTTCTCGGCAAACCGAGCTTCTTGAAATTCGGATATTTGACCGAGCTTACCATCAAGTAGGACAGCAATAGCATCGAGATAATGAAATAAGGCGCAGTGAAGTCTTTGTGAAACAGCGATAAAGTTGCCAGAACACCACCGGCAGCGGGAATAGGCAGACCAATGAAGTAACCCGGAATTCCTTTTTGGACATTGAATCTGGCCAGTCTCAGCGCACCGCACATCGGAAAGATCGCCGTAACGACCCAAACAAGCCCGGTTTGAGGCAGGTCATGGAAAGAAATCAAATACATTATGAGTGCTGGAGCAATGCCAAAGGAGATGATATCCGATAACGAGTCAAGCTGCTTGCCGAATTCGCTTTGACAGTTCAAAGCTCTGGCCACACGTCCGTCAAGGCCGTCCAGCAGCATAGCGACGATAACCATAATCGCAGCCAGGCTGAATCTGCCTTCAACCGCAAGCATCATGGCCAGCATTCCGAGAAACAGGTTACCCAAGGTAAACAGGTTCGGAATTGATTTAGTAATCATCTTTTCACCTCAAATAGATATCCTTAACATCATCATTTGATTGTAGGAGAATTAAATTTGCCTGTCAATGAACACTTGTTCCTGAAGACGCTTCAAGCCTTCCTTAATCGCGCGGGCGCGCACCTCACCGATGCCATCCACCTCATCCAGTTCTTCGATCGTAGCCATCAAGACGCTCGGAAGATCCTGGAAACGATCTACCAGATTGTGAATAATTACATTCGGAAGGCGCGGAATCTTGTTCAGCACGCGGTAGCCGCGGGGAGAGACAAGATCTTCCGAGACAGCCACTGAAGCAGGATAACCGAGCAGACGTGCAATATGGTTGTCGTCCAGCAGTTCATCATCGCTAGAACGCTTGAGTCCGAGAATCATTTCACGAATCGCGTCGTCGCTGCCGTCCTTGGCATAATCCTTATAGAGCAACCAAGCCTCTTCCTCCATATTACTGACCAGTTCCTCCATCTGCATGCTGATCAGCCGGCCCTCGGTTCCGAGCTCATTGATAAACCGCTTGATCTCCATTTTGATCCGGATGACCATTTCCACCCGCTGGATCACATTGATGACTTCCGGTATTGTAACCAATTCCTCGAACTCTGAAGCACTCAGGTTGGTCAGGGCCTGATTCAGTACAGATCTATATTTCTCCAGCGTCTGAATCGCCTGGTTGGCTTTCGTAAGAATGACGCCGATTTCCTTCAGGGCATACCGCAAGGCGCCTTGATATAGCGTAATGATGTTCCGCCGCTGAGAGATCGATACGACAAGCTTGCCCGTCTGTTTGGCTACCCGTTCCGCCGTACGGTGACGGATACCGGTCTCAGCCGAGGAGATGGAGGAATCCGGGATGAGCTGGGTGTTGGCGTACAGGATCCGTTTCAGGTCCTCGCTTAAAATAATCGCCCCGTCCATTTTAGCGAGTTCGTATAAATAGTTTGGCGAAAAATCGCAGTTTATGGAGAAACCGCCTTCCACCACTTCCATCACTTCCGGGCTGTAGCCGACGACAATGAGGCCGCCGGTCTTGGCCCGGAGTACATTCTCTAGCCCATCGCGAAAGGCGGTACCCGGCGCAACGAGCCTAAGCAAATCATTCATTTTCTCCGCTTGGGTTGTTTCCTTCATCATTTAGTGCCCCCTAATCTAACGCAACAGCTAGCGCATCTGCAACGGTATTTACACCGATTAATTGTACTTCCTTGGGACCTTTCCACCCTTTCATGCTCTTCTCGGGGAGAATGACCCGTTTAAATCCCAATTTGGCCGCTTCCTTCACCCGTTGTTCCGCCCTGGAAACCGCCCGGACCTCGCCCGTTAACCCGACCTCACCGAAGAAAACATCGTAAGGTTTGGTCGGCAGATCACGGAAGCTGGAGGCGATACTAACGGCGATCGCAAGATCTACAGCTGGTTCATCGAGTTTGACGCCTCCGGCAAGGTTGACATATGCGTCCTGGTTCTGCAGGAACATGCCCATCCGTTTCTCAAGCACCGCAATAATCAGGTTCATCCGGTGATGATCCACCCCGGTTGCCATTCTTCGGGGTGAAGGGAATTGGGTCGACGCGATCAGCGCCTGAAGCTCCACCAGCATCGGCCGGGTTCCCTCCATGGAGGCTACGACCGTAGATCCCGCAACACCCAGCGGACGTTCGGACAAGAACAATTCCGAAGGGTTCGTTACTTCCGCCAGCCCGGCTTCATTCATTTCGAAGATGCCGATTTCATTGGTTGAACCGAACCGGTTCTTCACTGCCCGGAGCAGCCTGTAGGAATGATGACGCTCGCCTTCAAAATAGAGCACCGAGTCCACCATATGTTCCAGCATACGCGGTCCCGCAATAGCGCCCTCTTTGGTGACGTGGCCCACCAGCACCGTGGCGATGCCCTGCCCTTTGGAGATCCGCATGAAGCGGGCCGTGCACTCGCGAACCTGGGATACGCTTCCCGGCGCACTCGTGACTTCCGGCAAATAGACCGTCTGAATGGAATCGATGACCAAAAAATCAGGTTTCACCTGGTCTATAGCCTCTTCGATTCCGTCCATGGCGCTCTCGCACAATACATATAACTCAGGTGACAACGCACCGAGTCTCTCCGCACGAAGCTTGGTCTGTCGGGTCGATTCCTCCCCGGAAATATACAGTACCCGAAGCCCCGCCTTGGCCATTTCGTGTGAGGTTTGCAGCAAGAGCGTGGATTTCCCGATACCGGGGTCACCGCCTACCAGAATCAGCGATCCCGGAACGATCCCGCCGCCAAGAACGCGGTTTAGCTCGGTAATTCCCGTCTGAATCCGCGGCTCTTGGCCGCTTTCTATATTTATGATCGGAAGCGGCTTTTCTTTCGTATGAAATAAGCCCGAAGTAAGACCTTGAGTCTTGACTACTTTTTCCGTCTCTTCCACCATGGTGTTCCAAGACCCGCATCCCGGACATTTCCCATACCATTTAGGCGATTCATATCCGCATTCGGTACAATTAAACTTTGTCTTTACTTTAACCATTTATCTCTCCTTCTCCACACTGCAAAATTTGACAAACTTTGCAGGTCGCACCACAAAGGTACCATTAAAAGTTTACCATTCTTTCAGATTTAACGTAAAGTTATTTCCCGTTAAAACAGGTCTTTTTTCGCATATGTACTGAGTGTTTATCCAACGTTTGCGTTATGTAGGATCCAATATGTTAAAAAGCCCCCAAAGCATCGCTTTGGGAGCCTCTTACTACATATATCGGTTTTAACTGGAATCTTTTACAGTCATCTTAACTGAGAGTTACGCATTTTTTGAAAAAACACCCGACTTTTCTACCGTCAACGCGCCATTCTCTTCGTCGATCGTCAGCGAATCGCCCTTCTTCACGTTACCTGTCAGCAATTCCTCGGACAGACGGTCCTCGATATGCTTCTGGATCGCCCGGCGCAGCGGGCGTGCCCCGTAGGCCGGATCGAAGCCCTCTTTGGCAAGGAAGGCCTTAGCTTTATCGGTCAAGATGAAATCAACTTCATGTTCCCGCAGCCGCTTACGCAGCTCTTCGGACATGAGGGTCACGATTTCGCCGATATGGGATTCCTCCAGGGAATGGAAGACGATGATTTCATCAATCCGGTTGAGGAATTCCGGACGGAAGCTCTTCTTGAGTTCCTCCATCACTTTGCCCTTCATATTCTCATAGTCCGCACCCGAATCCTCGACGGCCGTAAAGCCAAGGCGCGTATTCCGCTTGATCGCATCTGCCCCGACGTTGGAAGTCAGAATGATCAGTGTGTTGCGGAAATCAACCACCCGGCCCTTGGAATCGGTCAGTCGGCCGTCTTCCAAGACTTGCAGCAGGATGTTGAACACTTCCGGATGCGCCTTTTCGATCTCATCCAGCAATACTACGGAATAAGGCTTACGGCGAACCTTCTCGGTCAATTGGCCGCCTTCTTCGTAACCTACATATCCCGGAGGCGCACCGACCAGACGGGCTGTGGAGTGTTTCTCCATGTATTCCGACATGTCGATGCGGATGACGGCATTCTCGTCACCGAACATCGATTCGGCGAGCGCTCTCGCCAGCTCGGTTTTACCTACCCCGGTCGGACCGAGGAAGATAAAGGAACCCATCGGACGTTTCGGATCCTTGAGACCGGCCCGTGCCCGGCGAATCGCCCGGCTGACGGCTTTCACGGCTTCGTCTTGGCCGATTACCCGCTCATGCAGAATTTGTTCCATATTCAGCAGACGCTCGGTTTCTTCCTCTTTCAGTTTGAGGACCGGAATTCCCGTCCAGCTGGCCACAACCTGAGCGATATCTTCCGGAGTTACCTCGGAGTCGGTGCGGCCCTGTTTTTCTTTCCACTGGTTCTTCGTGATATCCAGTTCTTCGCGAATTTTTTGCTCAGTATCGCGAAGCGCGGCTGCCTTCTCAAATTCCTGGCTCTGCACCGCGGCGTCCTTCTCCTTGCGGATGCCATCCAAACGGCTTTCCAGCTGCTTCAAATTCGGCGGTACCGTATAAGAGTTCAGCCTTACCTTGGAGCCCGCTTCATCAATCAGGTCGATCGCTTTATCCGGCAGGAAGCGGTCCTGGATGTAGCGGTCGGACAGCTTAACGGCCTGCTCGATCGCTTCGTCGGTAATCTTCACGCGATGATGCGCTTCATACCGGTCGCGAAGCCCATGCAGAATCTGAATCGCTTCTTCTACAGATGGCTGATCTACTGTGATCGGTTGGAACCGGCGTTCCAGAGCGGCGTCTTTTTCGATATATTTGCGATACTCATCCAGCGTCGTAGCCCCGATGCACTGCAATTCGCCCCGGGCGAGCGCCGGCTTCAGAATATTGGAAGCATCGATAGCGCCTTCGGCACCACCCGCTCCAATCAGCGTATGCAACTCGTCGATGAACAGAATGATGTTTCCGGCTTGGCGGATCTCATCCATGATCTTTTTCAAGCGATCTTCGAATTCGCCCCGGTATTTGGTACCCGCGACAACGGATCCCATATCGAGAGTCATGACTCTTTTATCGCGGAGGGTCTCCGGAATTTCGTTGTTGATAATCTTCTGAGCCAAGCCTTCGGCAATCGCGGTTTTACCAACCCCCGGTTCGCCAATGAGCACCGGATTGTTCTTTGTCCGGCGGCTAAGCACTTGGATAACCCGCTCAATTTCCTTACTGCGGCCGATGACAGGATCGAGGTTGCCTTCTTTGGCGCTCACCGTCAAGTCGCGGGCCAAGCTGTCGAGCGTAGGCGTGTTCACATTGGCAGGTGCTCCATGATGGCTCGAGACAGCTTCACTGCTGCCTAACAGTTGCAGCACTTGTTGGCGAGCTTTGTTCAAGCTGATGCCGAGATTGTTCAGCACGCGTGCCGCAACCCCTTCACCTTCCCGAATCAAGCCGAGCAGAATATGCTCGGTACCGACATAGGTGTGACCCAACTTGCGCGCTTCGTCCATGGACAGCTCAATGACCTTTTTGGCTCTTGGCGTATAGGCAATATTGGACGGTTGCTCCTGGCCGCGGCCGATCAGCGTTTCCACTTCATCTTGTATTTTCTCGAGTCCGAGTCCAAGACCGATTAATGCCTTGGCTGCAATTCCTTCACCTTCGCGAATCAATCCGAGCAAAATATGCTCGGTACCAATGTTGTTGTGACCTAGTCTAACTGCTTCCTCTTGGGCCAAGGCCAATACCTTCTGGGCACGTTCCGTAAATCTTCCAAACATCATCTCTCTATGCACCTCCATATAAAATCTATCGTTTCAGTTAATTACCCACTTTTTCCCGAATCAGCTTGGCACGGTACATATCCCGCTCTCCGGGCGACAAATTTTCGCCGAACAATTTCTGCAAAAATCCGGGCTGGGTCATAACGTTCAGCTCGTTCAGCACTCCAGCCGGCACGTCGTCGATCAGACCCACATCCACGCCAAGCCGGACATCGGAAAGCCGCTGCGCCGCTTCCTTGGAATCCATGATTGCAGCGTGGGACAGAATCCCGTAAGAACGCATAACGCGATCGATCATCCGCAAGCGTGATTCGGAGAGCAACTTCTCGCGTGCGGTCTTCTCATGCTCGATAATTTGCAGGACAACTCCATACAAATTCTCAATGATTTCCGTTTCGCTTTGTCCTAGTGTAATCTGATTTGAGATTTGAAACAAGTTCCCCATCGCTTCGCTGCCTTCACCGTAGATGCCTCGTACCGTCAATCCTACTTGGGACACGGCCGATAAAATCCGGTTGATCTGCTGCGTAAGCACCAATGCGGGTAAGTGCATCATTACTGAAGCACGCAAGCCAGTGCCGACATTGGTCGGACAGCTGGTGAGAAAGCCCCGGTTGCCGTCGAAGGCATAGTCCACATGATCCTCGAAAATATCATCGATTTCTGTCGCCTTATCCCAAGCCTCCTGCACTTGAAAGCCGGGGTATAAACATTGAATTCTTAAGTGGTCTTCTTCGTTCACCATAATGCTTAAACTTTCGTCATCGCTGATGAATACGGCGCCTTTACGGGAATCACCAGCCAGATTCGGGCTGATCAGGTGCTTCTCGACCAGAATTTTCTTGTCCAGATCGTCCAGATCCGCAAGCAGAAGCGGATGGAGCATGCCATACTGCTGCAGGCGCTCATCCTTCAGTACGTCCTGCAACAGTTCCAGCACTTCTTCCGACTGTTGATTCGTCGCCAGCATCGGGAAAGGATGGTGGATCAAGTTACGTGCAACTCTTACCCGGGTACTGATCACGATATCCGACTCCTTGCCGCCCTGGCTCATCCACTCGCTTAACGGCTGCTCTGTAAAACGAAGATTAGGCATGGTACTCTCCTCCTATTCTGCGGGAATATTCTTCTCAAGTTCGCGGATTTGATCCCGAAGTGCTGCGGCTTCCTCAAACTCTTCCTGAACAATCCGGTATTGCAGCTCACGCCGGAGATCATCGAGCTTACGTTGCACTTGGATATGACTTCCAACCCGTTTCGGCACTTTACCTACATGAACCGTGTTTCCGTGCACTCTTTTGAATAGCGGATCCAGACGGTCATTAAAATATTTATAACAGGAGCTGCAACCAAAACGCCCGATCTTGCTGAATTGGGAATACGTTAATCCGCATTCCTCACAGCGGATGTTCTCATTCTGCTTCGCAATTGTGGATTGTCCCTGCAATCCGGGATGAAAGTCCATCAAGCCTGACAGCAGATTGTGTATGGAGAATCCGCCTGTCGTTCCCGGAATCATCTCTCCCTTTTCTCTGGCACAAGCTTCACAAATATGAAACTCCGTCTTTTCTCCATTCACGATCTTCGTAAAATGAAGTGTAGCGGGGCGTTTGCCGCATTCTTGACATTGCATGGGGATGTCCCTCCTTTAATGGATAGACTCATCATTTTCTTATAGAGGCCGTGCCCGCGATTACCCGAGCAAAGAGATCAGCATTGCTTTCATCAACCTCGCCCGGATCTGATCCCTGTACGGCAATTTCACCATCAGCACTTCCCTGGATACCGCCGCTTTCATTAAAGCTGCCTCCCGGCTGCTAAGAAACCGTGCCTCTTCCAGTTGGTAAATCAGCCCCTCCGCCGCAGACTGGCCGATTTCGTCGCCAATCGTTTGGTGAAGGTGCGTATGCAACGTGGTCGGTCCCGGCAATTCGATCCGTCTTATACGGACATACCCGCCGCCTCCACGTTTACTCTCCACCAGATATCCCTTTTCTAAAGTAAATCTCGTGCTGATCACATAGTTGATCTGTGAAGGAACGCAGGAAAATTTATCAGCCAGATCATTGCGCTGGATTTCTACTGCGCCCTCAGGGCTGTCGCACAAAATGCTTTTGAGATATTTTTCAATAATATCGGAGATATTGCGCATCACACATCCTCCATTGCTCATTACTCCAACATACCGCGCCACCGTTGTAACTGATCGTAGCTATAAACAAAGCATCGCATGTATGAATAGTATTAACCGTATGCGCCGGTTTGAATATGGGATGGTTATGATATGTTGACTTTGACTTTCTTTGACTTTGATTTTATTATAGCACAAATTTTTTATTTGCCAAGTGGACCCTCAAATTCGCAAATGGCTTCTGTAACTATGCGATAATCCATATGGGTTGTACACTGAAATTCATATTGCTCGCCAAATATAATGAGATGAAATAATATAACTTTTTTTGCTTGCTGTCGTGGTAAAATGAAAGTGAACGATTGTGCAATCGTTTCCACGAATGGAGGAATTGATATGTATAAAACTTATATTTTTGATTTATATGGAACACTAATCGATATTCATACGGACGAGGAAGACCCTGCCGTGTGGGAAAAACTTAGTTATCATTTTTTGTACAGCGGTTATGCGATAGAACCTGATACGCTTCGAGCGCAATATCGTAAAGAAGTTACACAGCAAATTTCCGCTCCGGTCATTGAATGTCAATTTCCCGAGTTGAATATTCCGTTGATTTTCAAAAATATCGCTTCCACATTAGGATTCAACCCCGATGAGAAGTGGCTCGATGAGACGGTGCGCTGGTTTAGACTACTTTCTATGCGAAGTTTAAAATTGTATGACGGCGTTATAGAAACATTAAGCACATTAAGAGATCGGAATAAGAAAATTTATCTGCTATCTAACGGACAAGAGACCTTTGTGAAAGCGGAAATGTGTATTCTGGGCCTTACAGAGTTTTTTGATGGAATCGCCATCTCTTCCAAACCTGGGATTTGCAAGCCTGATCCGTTGTTCTACGCCTATCTCGCCGACACATTTAAGGTTGATCTATCCTCAGCTATTATGATCGGAAATGATGCTACTACTGATATAGCGGGCGCCAAACGCATGGGGATGGATGCCTGCTATTACCATTCCAACTGCTCTCCGGATACAGAAACGGTGGATTGTAAACACCAGATCTGGGACGGCAATTTCCGGCGCATCCTGGAGATTGTTTGAGCTGTGCTTCACCCTCCTCAATGTCGCGCCCCACTATCGCTTCCTCGGATGAGAGTAGAGTAACTGAGCGCGAGGGATCTTTGGAGAGGCATAATTAGCTGGATTTCCTACAGTTAATTATGCCCGGACGAGCTAGTTGTGTGAATTAGATGGAGAAACTACAGGTAATTGGGCGCTTTCCAAGTAAAACAACCCAAACCCACCAAATTAGATGGAGGTTTTACAGTTAGTTGTCTGGAACGAGCTAATCCTGCGAAAATAACTGTAGGTTTTCCAGTTAAGTTCCACTCTTCTCACCACGTCAACGACAGTTCGGCTCAAGTAGCTCGCTTCAGCACACCTAACTTCAGCAAGCCTTACTCCATCAGCATAATTAAATTTACTGAGCTACAAATTCGATACGCTACAGTTGGTCAATTAGCTGGATTTCCTACAGTTAATTTTGCCCGGATGAGCTAGTTGTGTGAATTAAATGGAAAACCTACAGCTAATTCAGCGCATTCCCTCCCAAGCAGCTCAAACCCACCAAATTAGCTGGAGGTTTTACAGTTAGTTGTCTGGAACGGGCTGATCCTGCAAAAATAACTGTAGGTTATCCAGTTAATTCTCCAGTTAAGTTATTGGTTATAATTCCTGAAATACCTGAATAGCAAAAAAAGCACCGCCGAGTTCTTCGGCAGTGCTCTTCTTCGTTG
>DJTQ01000446.1:1549-4973 GCA_002439285.1 Paenibacillaceae bacterium UBA6304 | reverse complement strand
CCTTCGGTAGCCCGCCTTCTATAAAATGAATGAAGCTATGCTTGGCGGAATTTTCATCAATCTGATTAATTTCCATCCGCGAGGTCCGGAACGCTTCATTCATGGCCTCGCCGACATGGGTGAACTTGCCGTATTCTTTGATCGAAGGATGACCGATAATCTTATCCGTCTCTTCCGGCGTAAGATACTTGAATCCCCCGTGGTAATCGCTGCCCACTGTCTTCATTTTTGACAGCTCCATGGAGCGGTTGATGCTGAAGCCCATCGTGAACACCGAGGTAATCAGCAGCGTCGTCAGCACGACGGCACAAACAATGATTAGGTTGCGCATGCGGTTGGTCCTTAGGCTCCGCTTGGCCAGCCGGGGAACACCTTGCCCCTTGTTATTGCGAATTCTCATGGCTTACCTCCCCACTCCGCCGATTCCAGCCCGGGATGCAATCCGGCCGTCCTCGATCCGAACGATACGATCCGCGGTTTGAGCGATCTCCTCATTGTGGGTGATCATCACGATGGTCTGATTGAACTTCTCGCTAAGCTGCTTCAGCAGGATCATTACTTCCTGGCTCGTTTTGCTGTCCAGGTTCCCCGTAGGCTCGTCCGCCAGCACGATCGACGGCTTCGTGGCCAGCGCTCTGGCGATCGCCACCCGCTGTTGCTGTCCCCCTGACAAGTTGGACGGCAAGTGGTGCACTTTTTCCGCCAAACCGAGCGCCCCGATGATCCGATCCACATGCTCCTTGTCCACTGGCGTCCCGTCCAGCTCGATCGGCAGCACAATATTCTCGTAAGCGTTCAGAATCGGAATCAGGTTGTAACTCTGGAAAATAAACCCGACCGACCGGCGCCGAAAAATCGTCAAGTGCTCGTCATTCATGCCGAATATATCGTTGCCGTCTACGTGAACCTTGCCCTCCGTGGCCCGGTCCAGGCCGCCCATCATATGCAGGAGCGTGCTTTTGCCGCTTCCGCTGGTGCCGACAATCGCGACAAACTCGCCGCGATCCACGGTAAGCGATATCCCGTCCAAGGCTTTAACCACCGACTCGCCCTTGCCGTAGTATTTTTTCAATTGATCGATTTGCAATATCGACATTCGTATTCTCCTTTGAAACGGATTAATGGATTGTCCGCATTTTATAAATAAAAGCCCATACCTGACGGTACAGACTCAATATAGCAAACCAATCTGACACCCCGGTGTCCGAAAAATAACGGAATGGTCATATTGCGCTTTGTGAAGCAGGGACTCCGAGAAAAGTTTGGGCTTCCAATCGCTGTTGTCCCTGGATTTCCTAATCGATTAATTCTGAGGAGGAAGAAATCCAGGGACAAAGGCGACCGCTTCCGCTTCTCCAGCTCCAAATTTTCTCTCCGCCCCTTACTCCTCAAAGCGCCGGTAAAAAGATAGAAAACACCGAACCCTCGCCAAGCACGGAGGACACCTTAATATATCCCCCTTGGGCCGTGAGGATTTCGCGAGTCAAGTAGAGGCCGATGCCCACGCCTTCATATTCCGCCGTCTTCGGGCTGCGGTAGAACCGCTTGAAGATGGCGTTCCATTCGCCCTCCTCGATGCCGATGCCCGTATCCGCGATGTCGATCCGGGTGAACATCTCGCTCCCCCGGACGGTAATGGCGATCCTGCCGCCGGAAGAACCGCTGTATTTTACCGCATTCTCCAGCAGATTGAACAGCGCCTCCGTCGTCCACTTCGCGTCATGTCTGGCCAGCGTCCCGGGATCGCAATCGATCGCAATTTCGATCCCTTTGTGCTCCGCCGCGGAGTAGATCTGGGACACCGCCCCCGTCACCGCTCCAATCAATGGCGTCAGCTCCGCCCGGATCGCGATGATGCCCGTTTCCAGTCGTGACATTTTGATCAAAGAGTGGACCAGCCAATCCAGCTTGGCCGATTGATCCTTAATCCTCGCGATATATTGACGGGCCTCTTCATCGAGCCCAGGGGTTTCTCCCAGAAGGTCGGTGTACAGAACAATGTTGGTGAGAGGCGTCTTGGTCTGATGGGAAATATCCGAGATGAGTGCCTTAATGCTGCTCTTCTCGGCTTCCGCCTTTTGTTCATGAGTGCTGGACAACTCGACATAACGGATAAATCTATGCTCGAGGGAAGAAACCTCGCTTTCCGTATACCCGGTTTGAAGAGGCTGACCGTTGATAGCCCGGTCCATCATTTCATTTAACGCCGTGACCGTTTGAGTTGCCTCCGACTTCATCACCCGCATGAGGGTTCCCCCCAGCAGAAGCAGCAGCATAACAAACCCGGCGGAAGCCCAACCTACCGCCGTATCCATGCCGGTATAATACGTTACAGCTCCGATATACCCTAGCATCACCAGCAGGAAAAGCCCCGTAAATATAGCATATATAACGCCCCAACGGGAATCACTCTTTATTCTCATCGCCCGCTCCTTCGGTCCATACATAACCCAATCCATAAACGGTCTTAATATAGTCCGGCGAGGATGGATCATCCTCGATTTTGGCACGGAGCCTCTTCACCGTAACCGTGAGCGCGTTCTCGTCCACAAATTCCGCCTCCCGGTCCCAAATCTGATCCATCAGTTGCATTCTCGTCAGAACCCGGCCCCTGTTAGAGACCAGTGCCTTGAGCAATTTCTGCTCCGTTCTGCTGAGAGACAGGTTGCAGCCTTGTTTGCGGAATTCCATCCTTCCAAAATCGAGCTCGAGCGGCCCAATCGTCAGCTTCTCCTCGTATAGCGAACTGCTTCTACGGAGCACGGCCATCACGCGCGAGCGCAGCACCATCAGGCTAAAAGGCTTCGTGATATAATCGTCGCCACCCAGCTCGAATCCGAGCACGATGTCGGATTCCATATCATTGGCCGTCAAAAAAATGATGGGCACCCGCGAGGTGCGCCGAATTTGTTCGCAAAAGTCCAGTCCGCTGCCGTCCGGCAGGTTCACATCCAGCACAATCAGATCGATACCGCCCTGGGCAAGTCTACTTTCCGCCCCGGCCAAATCATAGGCTTGTTCGATCATGATCCCGTCCTGCTTTAAAGTAAGAGCAATCCCTTTATTCAAGCTAATGTCATCTTCCACAATGAGCAGCGTAGTCATGCGAGAGATTCTACCTTCTTTCCGTTCCGCAGGAGAAGGCGGGCAGGCACATGTTCGGCATACGCCAAAGCCCGGCTTCCGCCGCTTTCATTGGCCTTATTATACACAAAGTTCGATCCCCGTGTAGCATCATCTACCTCATCTTCCTGTTGGGTTACTCTACCACGAAATATAGTGGACTTTTTGGACCTTATTTTCCCAACCTCAAGCTTGTGCTCATAAATAAGAACCTTTTCAGGTCTTATTTGTCCCTATCTTACTTATAATGAGCCTTTTGGGCGCTTTCTCTGTTAAATAAGACCCTGAAAGTCCCCTATTT
>DJTQ01000446.1:0-1301 GCA_002439285.1 Paenibacillaceae bacterium UBA6304 | reverse complement strand
AGACCCTGAAAGTCCCCTATTTCCCTCCAATGGCTAAGAATCGCAGAAATAACGCCCCAAAAGTCCCTTATCTCTCATCCGGTCGAGAAAAAATGCCCCTCCGTAACCCGGAAGGGCATTTCTAATTTAATCTTAACCCTGTGTATCCACAGGTGGCGCTTGCTCTGTCTTCTGCTTGTTGGATACCTTCTGATAAATGTAGGAAATCCCCAGCAGCACGACTCCAAAACTGAAGTAGGCGACGATTTTGCTGCCCGTCGTCATCAGGTTTAAGTCGAACAGCAGCATTTTTCCGGTAGAGAATAAGGTCAGGCCAAGTCCGACTCGCCGGATCATGAGATACTTATAGCGGAAGCCGTAGGCGATGTATGCGATCGCAAGCAGCAAATACACCAGGCTAAACAGCCATCCGATATGTCCCAGCCTGAACTGCACGCCAAGGAATGCCGTAAGGGTTCCAAACAGGTATACGCCAAGAATGACCGGAATCCACTCCCGAACGCCACTCTGCTCTTCGAAGATGTCAATAATCAGGTCGCGCCCACTGAAAAAGACGAGCAAATTAAAGCCGATCAGAATCACCAGAGCCATCACATTCTCAGCCGAATTATAAGACCCGGACGGGTTCAATGCCGGAATCGTAAAGGTGACAGCCATACAAGCAAGATATCCGATCCCCGACAAAATACGGATATAATATTTGATGAAGGTATCAAAGAGAACCGTTGCTTTGGAAAGCGCATAAGCCAGAACCAGCGTGACGGCGCCGATCAGGAGAACCCTATAGAAATCGTAAAGTTCTGCTCCCCCAGGCATAAGCCGTTTGTATGTGCGGCTCGTTTCATATAGCAGATACAGCCAGATATTGATGAGCGCCACATATTTTAAGACCGAGAGCAGCATTCTTTCCGTCGAGCCATAACGTCTTGCAATTTCCACATCTCTCAGCCGCAGGGCATAGAACAGGGCGAGTGCCAGCAGGCCCAGAGAGATATAAGTATACTTCCACGAGAACTCGAATCCATCGTAATCAAACAAACTGATAAAAGAATCGACCAGCAGGAACGCGCCCACGCACAGCCCCACAATGGCCCAACCGATCCGCTCCGGCTGTTTGTAACGGTACAGATGACCCAGCACCGCCAGCGAAATCCCCTCGATCAGCCATGCCAGAGACATATAAGAAATGCCGAACTGGAACGGAACGATCAGCAGCGAGAACGTAAGCGAGGTTCCGTAAAACAGGATCCGGGTTTCCCGTTCCGGCTCCAGATATTTGCGGGCCAACCGGGCAAGACCCA